>NZ_JBEHFT010000003.1:0-127507 GCF_040225455.1 Corynebacterium sp. KPL2838
GGCATGGTGGTAGATTACCTTTCTTCCCAGCCCGACTAGGCTGGATATCAGGTGTCCACCAAAAGGGGGTCAGGTCCACTCTGTAACATACGGGATGCAATTGGGTCTCCAATCGGCACCGCTTATATCCGCCTTGTTTGCATCAAAGCAAATCAAATCGGACCACACAGGATCGTAAAAGAAACGCGAATGTCGCCCGACCTCCGGGGAAGGCGGGCGGCGTTTTTGTCATCCGGGCAAGTAGGGGTTTCTCGGGGTAAATAGTTAATCCCCTTGCCAGAACTTCTGACTATCCAAGGGTATTCCTTCGATTGAGTAAGACAATCATGGATGCTCCTAATCTGGAATTATTCCGATTAGACTTGCTCCCCCGGCTTTCGTTTTGAGAGCTTACCGAGCAATTTTTCTTTTAATTTCCTTTTCAGAATGACAGCTCAGTCTCATTGACTTATTATGTGAATGCAAGAAAAGGTTATTCCTATTGTCTGGAGTTCTACTTTGAAGAAGATAATTGCTTCCCCGTTTACAGTCCTGGTTTGTTCCTCAATTCTCATTAACGCTTCCTCTGCTGAAGCAAAAACTCCACATACTTTCCAAGATTCTTCCAGTTTGTCTAGTACCAATCACTTATCGTCTTCCCTAGCGGATATGAATGCCGATGAGCCTATTCAGGTTTCCGATCAGTCAATCTCTGAAGAAGACCTTTCCTTCATCCAAAAAGTCGCAGACGCCGGAAACAGCTTTGTCGAGCGCGATGGAAAAATCGCAACGTCTGCCACTGACCAACAATTAAAAGACGACTTCGGCTTCACCGACCAACAGGTAGTTCGCCTTCATGAGAAGGTCCTCGGAAAGCCGATAAGTGAAACCTCTGAAGAGCGCAATGCATTAAAGTCGAGAAACTTTACAAACTACGCTTCCGTACAAGGAAAGTCCGTCTGCTTCAGTAATGAAGATCTAGCAGTGGGAGCCGGTGCAGCTATTGTAGGGGCATCTGAAGCTGGACCAGCGGGAATAGCCGCAGCACTTGAAGCAGCCGCAACAGCCTTTGGAGGTCCAGTCGGCTCAGTTATTGGCATAATCCTCACTGCCGCTAGCGCCCCTTCTCTAATTGAGATTGGAGGACGAGCAGCTAAGGCTGCAGTATCAGGGCAAGGCTTGAAAATTGGTGTACATGCGGATTATCCGCCAGTATACGCAGACTACTGTTAACGAAAGAGGGAATCTTGACAAGACAGAACATTACTTGGCCCAGTATCCTTTCACTTGCGCTAATCTTAAGCGGATCCGTTCTGTTGTCGAAGTTTCATGAAGAGAGTTCGGCTCTTTCTTCAGAGAACTTCGTTATATGGGCGGTACCTTCCGTCCTTGGGGGATTAGGGCTGATATATTGCGCCGTAAAACACGAGGTCGTAACTTCCTACGCCTACGGGATTCTGATTAGCCTCTTTTCCTTTGGCGCAGCAGTTTGGCATCCAAGTACCTTTACCCGGTGTGTTACAGCAGCTATTTTTTTGATAGTGGCTATAACCGTCGTTCTAAAGCGCCAAAAAATTAATACTCTTAATAACGTTCACGGCTAGCCGCAGGTGATACAAGTAAGGTGTACTTCTAAAGTGGTGCTGTTGCAAAGTTGGGGTAGTAGGAAGGGCGACGTGAAATAGTCACAGCCATGAGTGTCTTCTCCGGTCGTCATTTCCCCCGTGACATCTTTCTATGGGCGGTAGGTGGTACTGCCGCTACGGGGTGAGCTACCGCGCTCTGGAGGAAATGATGACTTCAGCGGGGCGTGCCGGTCGATGACACCACGATTCTCACCGCTGGGTCCAGAAATACGCCCCTGAGCTGGACAAGCAAACACGGTGGTACCGGCAGGTACCTTACTGGCAGGCCATTTCTTGGCGGGGTGGATGGGACCTATATCCGGGTCGGCGGCAGGTGGTGCTACCTCTATCGGGCGATCACCGCCGGTGGCCAGACCTTGGACTTTTACCTCTCTCCGAATCGGAACGTGGCCGCAGCGAAGCGTTTCCTGGCCAAGACCGTCAGATCCAATGCGTCAGCCGGGTATCCCAGAGTGATCAACGCCGATAAAGCACCCTTCCTAGCCAGGGCAATCGCCGAGTTGAAGTCAGAGGGAATCTGCCCGCCAACAGTGCAACACCGGCAGGTGAAATACCTCAACAACATCCTGGAAGGCGACCATGGTCGGCTGAAGCGAATCCTCGGGCCGAAAGGCGCGTTTAAGAACCGGACATCTGCATATCGGACGTTGAAAGGGATGGAGGCGATGCACTCATTGCGGAAAGGGCAAGGCGCGATGTTTTCCTACGGGAAACCGAACCCGGACGCGGTGATCGTCAACCAGGCCTTCGAGACGGCCTAACAACGCCCACACGCAGCGACCATCAGAAAATGAGAAACTGAGTCTTCACTGCTCTCCACCCAACTTTACACCAGCACGACGATTTGTATACCTATAGCACCTTCAATGCCCGATACACGGTAGGTTTGGAACGGAATCTATGTGAGCACAATCAGGAACTATAAAAGATCATATTACTTGCATCCAAGCCTATACTTTCAGAGAATCTCCTTGGCTTGGCGGCAACAGGTGCTAGGTGTGTGTTAGTAAAATTGGCGCGGGTTAATGTCGCGATCGGGGGACATCGATTTATACATCCTTAATGCGGGTCGATTTACTTCGATTGCGGGACTGGCCTATGGCCAACAATATAAACGTGTCTAAAAATACGTTTACTAGAGACAACAAATCGATGGAATCATGTCCTAGACCTAAAAATCCTGATAGGCCTAGGACAAACGCTAGACAGGTACTTAAAGAGGCTGCAATAAAAACCCATTTAGCGGTGGTTTTTCTGTACCTGTATAGCGCGCACCAAATAATTAGGGTGATTCCAATTAAAACTAGAACTCGGCTATTTTCCATGTCTACTTACGGTGAAATGCGCAACTGTATTTCTTGATTCTAGATTCTAGCATCGAGTTGCATACGGGAATACGATGTTTGGGGAGTACTTTCCTCCGAGGGCTCGGATGGTAAGGCATCGACCTGTATTAGTGGCATGAGCTGCTACTGCGGAAGCGCCTGCGCACGCACCTTTGGCTAGCCAAGAGCCTAGACCAACTCCTGCTAATTTACCGGCGCAGTAAGCAGTTCCTATGGCGATCCCGCTCGTCTCGTCTTTGGAAAAGACTAGCTCTTGTCCGATTTTCTTTCCCCAGCCATGAACGTCTCGGATATAGGGATCTGAAATAACCGGCTTGCCGGCAGGGCTCGACGAGATGTGCTGGATTATCTTCTCTCCATCAACTGAAAAATGAGTATTTACCTGGTTTCCATCTACGTCTTTGGCCCAGGCAGGTTCAATGTATGCGCTAGGTTCCTCACCTTCTGCTGGACGTACTAGAATGTGTCCGCTTGGAAGCTTTTCAAGAAAGGAATCTGAGAACTCAAAAGAAAGTTCCAAAGGGGCGTCTCCATCGCTAATGCTGACTAGCTGGTTGCCATCTTCGCGCTCTATTAACTTTGTCTTTGTTCCTGCGTTCTTCGATGGCGCCGGAGTGGTTATGCTGTCCTGCTGTGGAAGCAAGGATCCTTCGTTTATTTTTAAGCTTCCATCGTTTGGTACCCATTTCTCTCCAGTAGAGGGAGAGGGAGACTTTGTATTTGCGGCAACGATTGAGTCAACTAGTCCGTCATCAATCTCGGTAGCTGTAGCCGAGGGAGCGAATGCTAAGAAGCTGACACTAAGCGTGGAGGCGGCCAAGATGGAGATTCCCTTTTTTGAAAATGGGGTGTAGTGAAGCATGTTCTTACCCTTCCTGAGGGAGTGAGTATGTTCTTGGAACAACTTCACTATCTCACAAATAAACTCACCTTTTAAGATAATGTGATAAATGCAATCACCGCACCCAGGAGCGGTTTTGTCCCTGTAAAATAGGTAAGGTTGCATTCTTAATATTCGGGATTGAAGTTTGAGAGTGGGGACGAATATGCCTTTCTTCCTGATCGAAGAAACCGTTACAGGAAGCGAATAAGGCAGGCCTGGTGATTACGTTCTACGCCTTTGTAACCACAGTGGTTATGCTGTCACTCTTTCTTCTTTAGGCGATAAGCACCATCGTGCTGTTTAACAAAGAGATGAGTGCTCTTTTGCACCTATATGACTTGCCGTTATTGTTATTCTGCCAACCCTTGGCCGCAGCCTGAGATGGATGCCGAACACGTCACAGCGTGGTCGAAGGGTGGTGCCACCGAAAGCAACTGCGAGCTGTTGTGTAAGTCCCACAACCGCGCGAAGGGTAACGCTTAGGGGCGTGTCGGGCGGCATCACTTCCACACCGACTTAAGTGACAAAATGCCATCGCTAAAGTCCCAATTTGAGTCCCAGGACGTGCGCCTTAAGAGAAATAACTAAAGCCCCTACCAGCGTTTCCACTGGTAGGGGCTTGGAAGTTGGTAGCGGGGGCAGGATTCGAACCTACGACCTCTGGGTTATGAGCCCAGCGAGCTACCGAGCTGCTCCACCCCGCGTCGAGATGACTTCCATCATCTGCGCTTGAACAGTGCAGTAATACTTAACGTATTCGCTCTGTCCCGGCGACTTCTGTAACTATACAGACAGGAAGGCACCTACCCAAATCCCCTGGGTAGGTGCCTTATTTCCTGAGTTTCGAGTGTAAGAAGTTGGAGGTTTTAGCCTTCGGACTTCTGGTAGGACTCGACGGCCTTATCCAACTCATCTAGGGCGCGGCCGTACTCTTCGAAGGAACCGTCGCGGGCATCTTCTAGGCCCTTCAGAGCCTTGTTGATGTCATCGATAGCGCCTGCTTCATCGGAGGAGCGAGGGGCTGAAGCCGGAGTGGATTCCTCAGTAGATTCCTTCTTCTCGTCCTTCTTATCCGCAGAAGAGCTGTCCTTATCGGCATCGTCGTCGCCGGAATCGCCCTCAATCTCTTCGATGTCCTGGGCGGACTTGGCGTCGATTCCCACCTGCTCAAGGGCATCACCGATAGTCGGTGCATAGCCCACGCGGCCCTTGTAGGACACGAGCACGCGCAGCAACTTCGGGAAGGCGGAAGCCTGGTCCTTGCGCTGCGAGTAAATCGGCTCGAGGTAGAGGATCTCGCCGCCACCGACCGGCAAAGCCAGCAGGTTACCGTTGTGCAGATCGTTGGTGCCCTCCCACAGGGTGCGGTCGCGGGCAACCTGGTCAGAAGACATCATGGCGTCCTGCGCCTGCTTCGGACCCTGGGTCTGCGTATTGGTTGGTAGTACGCGCACGGTGATATCGCCGTAGGTATCCGGATCAGAAGATACCGCCATGTGTGCGGACAGGAACTCACGGTTCAAGCCACGGTACGAGGTAGTCAGCTGGAAGCTCGGCTCACCGGTCTCCGGATCAGCAGCCATCACGTAGTACGGCGGCTGGTTCAGGTCGCGGGATTCTTCCGCGGTCGGGTCATTCGGCACGGACCAGAAGGCGTCGTTATTGAAGAAGACGTTCGGGTCATCAACGTGGTAGCGGGCCAAGAGGTCGCGCTGCACCTTGAACATATCCTCCGGGTAGCGGAAGTGCTCGCGCAGCTCATCGGAGATCTCCGATTCCGGCTTCACCACATCCGGGAAGACACCTTCCCATGCCTTGAGCACGGGGTCTTCCTTGTCGAACTCGTAGAGGTCCACGCTGCCGTCATAGGCATCCACGGTCGCCTTCACGGAATTGCGGATATAGCCCACCTGGTCATTGACCAAGCGCTGGGTGGTGCCATCGGGGTTGAGGGCGTCCTGGGTGGCATCGGAAAGCGAAGCGCGCTGCGAGTACGGCAGGGAGTCCAGGGTGGTGTAACCATCGACGATCCACTTCAGGTGGCCATCAATAACGGCCGGGTAGGTAGCGGAATCGGTGGTCAACCAGGGGGCAACCTTCTCCACGCGCTCGCGGGGGTCGCGGTCATAGAGCAGCTTGGATTCGCTGCCCACGCGATCCGAAAGCAGGAAGTTCAGCTCGCGGTACTTAGCGGCATACATGGTGCGGTCAAAGAGATTGCCAATCTCAACGCCGCCCTCACCGTCATAGGTGTAGTTGGTGCTATCGGTGTCGTACTCCACTGGATTCTCGCCGGTGGTACCGGTAATGGCGTAGTCCAAGTTATCAGCAGCGCTTGCGATGACCGGGCCGTAGTAAATGCGGGGCTGGTCTACCTTGATGCCCAAGGACTTCTCGGCATCTTGGGTCTCACCCTCGCCCTCAGACTCGCCGGCCTGGGTCTGCAAGTCAGAAACGGTGAAGATGGGGTAACCACCGCGGGCGGACCCGGCATCGCGGGCAACCTCATCGACGGTATTAGCCTGCGCGGCTACGAAGCCATTCCCGTGGGTATATACGGTGTGGCGGTTAATCCAGTCGGACTGGTTTTCGCGCAGCTCGTTCGGGTCCAGCTCGCGGGCTGCAACGACGAAGTCGCGCATCTTGCCATCGATTTCGTAGCGGTCCATGGACAGCGTTTCTGGGAACCCGTAGAAGTTCTTCAGCTGCTGCATCTGCGTAAACGTCGGCGACAAAATCTCTGGGTCCAGAAGGCGCAGGTTATTGATGGTGGCGTTATCGGAGGCAACCTTGTCATCCGATACGTCATCGCCGCCCCAGTTTTCCTTGTAGTCCACGTGGTCATCAGTAAGCCCATAGGCATACCGCGTGGCCTCGATATTGCGGGCGATGGACTCGTTTTCCTTGGCCTGGCGGTTTGGCTGGACCGAGAAACGCTCCATCAGCAGCGGCCATGCCTGGCCGATGATCAGGGAGGACGCGAGCATGAGCACGACGGCGAGGCCAGGAATGCGCAGGTCCTTAATGACGATGGCCATAAAGAGCGCAATGGCGACGAAGACGCCGATGATCATCAAAATGATCTTGGCGGGCAGGTAGGCGTGGATATCCGTGTAGGAACCACCGGTAAACAGGTCGTGCTCGGAATACAGCAGCCCGTAGCGCTCCAGCCAGTAGCCGGCGACCTGGGCCACCATCCACAGCCCGGCTGTAATGGCGAGCTGCAGGCGCGCCGAGCGGGAGATAGAGCCGCGCACTCCCGCAGCCTTATTGCCAATGCGGATTCCGCCCAAAATGTAGTGGCCGAACAAGGCAATAAGGAAGGCAAGCACGAGCAGGATAGACAGGGTGCTGACCACAATCTGCAGCACAGGCAGGCTGAAGGCATAAAAGCCCAAGTCGTGGTGGAATTGGGGGTCCTGCACGCCAAAGTCCTGGCCGTTGAGGAATAGCATCACATCGCGCCAGTGGGATTGGCCAATAAAGCCTGCGATGATACCCACGATGGCCGGGATGACCTTGAAGAGCACGCCCATGGACTTCTCAATGGACTGGCGGTACTGATAGACCGGCGAATTCAGATCCCCCACATCCAGGGAATCGGGGCGTCCGCGCCAGGCAAAGAACCCGGCTGCCCACACCACTGCGGCAGCAACGAGTCCGAAGATGATAAAGAGGACTATGCGCGCAATAATCGCAGTGGTGAAAACGCTGCGGTAATCAATGGAGCCAAACCACCTCCAATCCGTATACATGCCCACGAGCATGGGGCCGAAGAATAAGAGGACGGCAATGATGGCCGCAATAATTGCCGCGACCTTAGGAGGCCGCTTCAATGGGGCGGCTGGTGTGGATGACCCTAGGGACAACGCCAGCTCCAATCAAATAGTGCGAATATTAAACATGTAGACTTTTCCCAGTTTAAGGAATCAATACCCAGATAACGAATAAGGATGCCTATGAGTTCCCCCGAATTATCACAGCCAGCTTTAAACCGCGCTATGACGGAGGCCGTGGATTTCGTCCACGCGGAAGGCTGGGACGCCCGCCCCACCATCTTCGCGCTTGTTCCCACCCATCTGGTGGCGGACCAGCTAGCAGCCATGGATGAGGAAACCGCGTCCCCGCTGACCCTTATCGTGCAAGACAACGTCCCGGAAAACATCGAGCCAGGCTCCGAGGAATTGGCTGATTACGTCTCCCGCTTGGCCTGGCCGCGCGAGGTCGCAGGCGCCATTTTGGCCCAGGAGATCAAATTCCGGGATACCTCCAGCGAGGACCCCTCCCCTCGCCCGGCGCGCCTGTATTCGGGTGCCCTGCGCGAGGAAGGAATTGAGACCACCTTGCTGCAGCTGCGCCCCACCGAAGAAGAGTTAGAGGCAGCAGGTCCCTTTGCTGAGGACGATATTCAGCTCCGCGGCGGCCCGCAGGTGGCCCCTGGTGTTATCGCCGCTTTGCGCTATGGCCTCAACCAGGATCCGGATGAACTAGACTAGGTGGCAATTAAGCCTGCAACCAAGGAGTTCTATACAGTGCGACGCCTTTCCTTCTCCCGCCGTTTTCCTGCCCGTACCGCTACCGCGGCGGCGCTACTAGGGCTCAGCGTGGCTGCGGCAAGTTGTTCCTCCGGTGCTGATGCGCCTGACGATGCCCCCGTAGAGACCACTCCTGCCGCCTCCACCACAGCCTCTGAGAACGACGAGGAGTCCGCGGCATCGAGCACCGAATCCTCCACCGCGTCCTCCACGGAGTCAGAATCTGTAGACAAAGATGAGGACGAGGCTTCCGAAGAAAGCACCACCCGCGAGCCGAGCGCTAGCAGTGAGCTGGATAAGTCGGTGGCCAAGGTCTATGACGTTTATAAGTCGCTGGCGCCCAAGGACCTATTCGCCCAGTTTGAGCGCTGCGATTCCACCGGCGGGGATTCTTCCTACAATTGCTCCGGCCCTAAGGTGGGGCAATTCCAATTCTTTAAGTCCCACTCCAAGGCCTCCCAGACCACCCAAGTCCTTACGGAGTTGCGCAGCTCCCATGCCATCGAGGACGATGGCGATCGCGTCGTCGGCTGGTCTACGTTGGGCACCACCGCGGTTATCACCGTGGTGGATAATAAGGAAGGCTTGGTCATGCAACAGATGATTTCTTCTGACCAAGTGGACCCGGCGGAAAAGATCAAGGAATTGGGCCTAGTAAAGGACTAGGCCTCGGCCTTATTAGCTTTTATTAGCTGCATTCCTTGACGTCTTTGCCCGCTGCAAAGTCCTTCATAGCCGCCACGGCATCGTCGAGGTTTTCTACCTGCGCAATGGTCATATCGCCGTGGTCGCTGTCGGCCGCTGCAGAACAGTTGTCCTTGGGCGCCAAGAAGAGCTCGGCGCCAGCATCGTGCGCGGCGGCGATTTTATGCTCGATGCCACCAATCGGCCCGACCTTGCTATCGGCCTGAATGGTACCGGTGCCGGCTACGAAGGTGCCACCGGTTAAGTCTTCATCGCTGAGCTTATCGATGACCGCCAGGGTAAACATCATTCCCGCTGATGGCCCGCCGATATCCTGCAGGTTGTAGTTCACCGAAATATCGTCCTTGGGCTGCGATAGCATGGCGATTCCCAGCAACGCCTTGCCCTTATCGTGCGGGTTTTCGCCCAATTCAATCTCTTCGCTGAGCTCTTTGTCCCCGCGGGAGACGCTGATTTTTACCTTATCGCCGGGGCTTTTGTCCTTGATCATGTCTTGGACCTCGCTTGGCTCGGTGACCTCGGTGCCATCGACGGCGGTGATGGCATCGTCCTTTTTAAGGTGCTCCGAAGCGGCGCCGTCCTCGATGACCTCGGCCACGGTGATTTTGACCGGCAGGTGCAAATAGTCCATCGCCGCAATGGTTGCTGCGGATTCAGATTGGGTAAAGGCCTGCTTATTGGATTCTTGGACCTCTTCATCGGTCATATTCTGCGGAATGACGGTATCGATGGGCACCAAAGTGTCATCGGTAAGCGCCCAGCGCCCCAGCGCCTGCGTCAAGGTCATATTGGTGCGCACGGACACAGTGGTCATATTGAGGTGACCACTGGGCTCATAGATCTTCGGCGCCTGCACATCAACAACTTGGGTGTCATCAACCTCGCCCAGCGTATCCACGGTAGGGCCAGGGCCTTCGGCGGCATAAGGAACGGTCAGCGAGACATCGGTGCCCGGGATATGGTCAAGCGATACCAACGCACCGGTAAGCACAACGGGGATGGCACCCCAGGCGATGGTGCGGACGCGACGGCTAGCAGGAGAATTCACGAAGCAATAGCCTACAACCTTTGGCGTACTGTTCGCTGTCAGCGTTGCTGTGATCATGGAAACTTTCCGCACGGTGCCGGTAGATTGGAGCGCATGAGCAACGGATTCGGTTTTTCTTTCCCAAATAACGATGACGACGATAATGACGGCCGTCGTGACCAGAACCCGTTCGGCGCATTCGGCGGCGGTAATGGTGGCGGCCTCGGAGACATGCTGAACCAGTTCGGTCAGATGCTATCCGGCATGGGTTCGTCCATGAACTCGCCCCAGAACTCCGGGCCGGTCAATTACGACATGGCCAAGCGCATCGCCCTGCAGCAGATCCCCAAGTCAAAGAGCATCAGCGCGGAAGATTCCAAGGCAGTAGAGGAATCGGTGCGCTTGGCGGAGCTGTGGCTTGACGATGCCTCCATTCTCCCCACCGCTTCCGGCGCCACGCAGGCATGGGATTCCAAGCAGTGGTTGGAAGAAACCATGCCCGCTTGGGAGCGCATGGTCACCCCGGTGGCCCAGCACATGAACGATGCCCAGCTGGAGTCCATGCCGGAAGAGGCCCGCGAAATGATGGGTCCAATGACCAAAATGATGGGCCAAATGTCTAGCATGAATTTCGGTATGCAGCTAGGCCACGCCTTGGGCGATCTGGCCAGCCAGGCACTAACTGGCTCCGACTTTGGCCTGCCCATCGCCCCGGCCAATACGGTGGCGCTTTTGCCGCATACCATTCAGAAGGTCGCGCGCGAGCTCAACGTTCCTGGCCAGGAGGTATTGGTCTACATCGCCGCGCGGGAGGCCGCCCGCCAGCGCCTATTCAAGCACGTGCCGTGGCTGGTAGAGCGCATCGTCTCCTCCGTGGAGGAATACGCCATCGGTTTGGTCATTGATACCTCCCACATTGAAGAGCTTGCCCGCGAGCTCAACCTAGAATCCGGTGATCCGCAGGCCATTCAAGAGGCAATGAGCAAGTTGCAGGGAATGGACCTCTCCCCGCGCATTACCTCCAAGAACACCGCTGCCGCCTCAAGGCTAGAAACCCTGCTGGCCTTGGTTGAGGGCTGGGCCGAGCACGTCGTAAGCGAGGCCTTGGGCAAGCGCATCCCCTCTACCTCCAAGCTCACTGAGGCCTGGGCGCACCGCCGCAGCACCGGTGGATCTGCCGAGCAGGCCTTCAGCAAGGTCGTCGGCATCGAGCTCAACGCCCCCAAGGTGACCGAGGCCGCCGAGCTATGGCGCCGCGCCACCGTAGCCGTGGGTGTAGAGAAGCGCGATAAGGCTTGGGACCACCCAGACTTCCTGCCCACCGCAGAGCACCTCGATAACCCGGCCGCCTTCATCGATTCCCTCTTGGATGACGAGCCGGATGAGGGCTTCGAGGAAGAATTTGCAAAGCTCGAGGAGATGCTCAAAAACGGCGAGGACTCCGAAAAGAATTCCGAAGAGCACAAAGATTCTGCAGAGGACCAGGATTCCAAGGGCAGCGACGACGGTGCCGACAGCGACGAGAACACCGATAGGGACAACGGCGGCGAGGATAAATAGCTCGTGCTAACCGCCCCAGCGCTGGTAGGCCTCAAGGTAGCCCTTGGCCCGCTCGGCGTAGGGCGCCCTATCGGCCCACTGCCAGAATTCGCGCCCATGGCGCGGGATGAAGGTATGGGTCAGCTCATGGATGATGACCGAATCCAAAACATAATCCGGCACCTGCTGTAGCCGGTTGCTCAGCCGGATATCCGCGGTGGAGGTAGTACAACTACCCCACCGCGTATTTTGATTGCTCACCCAACGGATAGAGCCAATCCAAGCACGCCCTTCCAGGTACTGCGCGTTGAGCTGTTCGGCGCGCTGGAGGAGCGCCGCATCGGTCTTCGCCGCACCACCGGTTTTCTTTTCTAAGCGCGCGAGCATGTCCTGTACCGCCTCTTTTTCCTCGCGGGCGGACATCCAGGCAGGAATGCGCACTTCCAATACCCCGGCCACCATGCGCGCCTGCACCGACTTTCGCCGCCGCGCAGAACGGATAACCTTGACCTCAGGGTGGTTACTTCCTGGTGGTTGCGTGCTCGACATGACAGGCCATTGTACCTGTGGTGCAATGGACTCACATGCGGCGTTTTGCCGTATTCGGGGTGATCGAGGGGATTCGGGGGAAGCAATGACTGCCTCACAAGGCACCACTCAACTTGTGACGTTGGCGCCAGGGTGTGGCGTATTTTGCCGCGAGGATTCCGTGGTGCAATTCGGAATGGATGCCACCCGGGTGGCGGTGGCGGATACGGGCAATGCGCCGGGCGTGGCCCGTGCCTTTGCCACGGCCCATCAGCCGGTCGACTCTGGCGATTTAGCGGCGCGGTTGGAAGCGGCCGGCTTGGATAGCGCTGCCGCCAGTAGCCTTATCGATGATGCCCTAGCCTATGGCATCCTCTGGCCCCAGCCACCGCATCCCAAGAAGCCTGAAACCATCATCATGCTGGGTGAGTCCCCGCTGGCTGTGGAGCTGCGCGCCCGCTTGACGGCAGATGGATATACGGTGCGCATCCCCCTGGATGAGGACAATATCTTTTCCTATATCCACGACCTCGATGGGCTTTTTACGGTGCTTGGCATCGACCAGCTCCACTGCCCCATCGATTGCGCCAATGCGCTTGCCGGCACCCAGACGACCTGGTTGCCCATTTCCTTACTAGATAACCGCGGCGTCATCGGGCCCCTGCGCGTAGAAGGGCAAGGCCCCTGCCCGCTGTGCATTCACTTATTCCGTGTGGATGCGGATCCGCAGTGGAGCACGATTGCTTCCCAGCTCACCAGCGTGCGCAGGCAGCCAGAAAAACTAGTCATCGATGCCGTAGCGGCCCAAGCACAGGTGGTGATCCGCCGCTTAAGCAAGCGCCCCTTACCACCAGGCGCGCCCACGGCCTTCCCACGGCCTGGGCAGCAATGGGAGGTAGACGTCTACGGCCGCCACCAGCAACGCACGGCCATCGCCCATCCGCGATGCCCGGTGTGTTTTGGCGGCAAGGTCAACCTGGCTACAGCCGCACAGAGCGAATGACCTCCAGGATTTGCTCGCCGTAGCGCTCCAACTTATTGGGCCCTATTCCGGAAATGGACAGCAGCTCCGCCTCATCTGCCGGCAGCTCTTCCGAGATGGCTTGCAGCGTGGCATCCGTAAAGATGACATAGGCCGGAACCTTTTCCTCACGGGCCACCTGCGCGCGCCACGAGCGCAGGGCGGAAAAGACCTCGTCATCGCCATTGCCCTCACAGTCTTCATGCCGGCCAATGACCTTTTCCGCCGGGGTCTCTAAAACCCCGCTGCATACGCGGCAGCGCTTCGGGCGGCGGGAGCGGCCACTCCCTGCAGAAGATTGCACGCCGGGCGCGATGCCGTCGAGAAAGCGGGTGCGTTCCCGGGAGGCTCGCGAACCGGCGGTCTTCGCCAATGCCCACGACAGGGCCAGGTGCTCGCGGGCGCGGGTAATGCCTACATAAAACAGGCGGCGTTCTTCCTCAATCTGCTCATCGCCCGCCTTAATGGCGTGGTTGATGGGCATAAGTTTTTCGCTCAGCCCGACGAGGAAGACGGCGTCCCATTCCAAGCCCTTCGCCGCGTGCACCGTAGCGAGGGTCACGCCCTCCATGGCGGGGGCTTGCTTATCGGTGGAGCGGCGCCGCAGCTCACCCAGCACCCCATTGAGATCGATGCCCGGGGTGGATTCCACGATCTTCTCGATCAACCCCACCAGCGCGTTGAGCGATTGCCAGCGCTCGCGGGCCTGCGCGCCCTGCGGTTCGGTGGCACTGAGCCCAAGCTCCACGAAGGCGGCCCGCGCAATCGCCACGGGGTCTTCCGGCAAATCATCGCGGCGCGTGGCGGCGATGAGCACGCGAATGGCCTCCAGAATCTCTGGGCGGCGGAAGAAACCTTCACCGCCGCGGACTTGGTAGACCACTCCGGCATCGGCAAGCGCCTGCTCGAACTGTTCCGACTGGGCGTTAATGCGGTACAAGATGGCAATTTCTGAAGCCGGCACACCCTGATTGAGCAGTGTCAGCACCTGCCCAGCCACCTCCTGCGCCTCATTTTCCTCGGACTCGTAGGCCTTGAACGTCGGCTCCGGCCCGGGCTCGCGCATGCCCTGCAGCTCCAAGCGGGTGCCCGCCGCGCGCCCCGTAGCCTTGCCGATGACCCGGTTCGCCAAATCCGTTACCTGCGGCGTGGAACGATAGTCGCGCTGCAGCTTGACGATGGTCCCGTCCGGATAGCTGCGCGAAAAATTCAGCAGGTACTCCGGAGATGCGCCATTGAAGGAATAGATGGTCTGGTTGGCATCGCCCACCACGGTGAGATCATCGCGATCACCCAGCCAGGCGTTCAGCACGCGCTGCTGCAGGGGCGTGACGTCCTGGTACTCGTCAACGACGAAGGTGCGGTATTGCTCGCGGAAGGTCTCCGCAATGGCTGGGACGTTTTCGATGGCGCCCGCGATGTGCATGAGCAGGTCATCGAAGTCCAGATGCATCATATCCGGCGTGGCTTTGGCCTTCTCGTAGCGCCGGAAGGCCTCAGCCACCTTGGCGGCATCGGCCGGGGCGGTGCGATCCGTTTCCGCGATGACGCTCTCATAGTCCTCCGCACTGACCAGCGCGGATTTCGCCCATTCGATTTCCGCCAGCACGTCACGGATCATGTCTTTGGAATTATCCAGCCCCACCGAGCGCACCGCGCGGGCTACCAGCGGGAATTTATTATCCAAAAGCGTCCACGGCAGATCGCCTGCGACCTGCGGCCAGAAATACTTCAGCTGCCGCCGCGCGGCCGCGTGAAAGGTTTGGGCCTGCACGCCAGCAACACCCATCATGCGCAGGCGATCCCGCATTTCTCCCGCCGCACGCGCGGTAAAGGTCACGGCCAAAACGCGCTGGGGGTTTACGAACCCTTGATCCACCATGTTGGCGATGCGATAGGTAATGGTGCGGGTCTTACCGGTGCCCGCGCCCGCCAAAATGCACACCGGTCCGCGCGGGGCGGTGGCCGCGCGGCGCTGATCCTCATCCAGCAGGGACAAATCCGGCTTACTCACCGTGATACCACTCCATAATCATCGTGTGTGCGATAGAACCCGCGGTGGCCAGCGGAAGCTTAGGCAGCTCGGCGCGGGTCACCCAACGAATTTCTTCCAGTTCCCCATCAGTATGGCAGGTGGCCTGGACATCCGATGTCTCTGCGTGAAAACCCAGCATAAGCGAGCCACTCGGCGGCCACGGCTGGGATCCCCAGTAACGAAGATTCTCAATGCGCCGCCCAGTTTCCTCCATGGTTTCGCGGGCAAAGGCGTCCTCAATGGTCTCGCCCGGCTCCACGTATCCAGCAATCAAAGAAAAGAAGTTATTGCGCCCGCGATTGCGCGCCAGCAAAATCTTCTCCTCGCCCTTGAGCTCAATAAGGCCAATGACCGCGGGGTCCAAGCGCGGGAATACCATGCGGCGCGAATCCTGCGGATCGCGGCCAACGATACCCGGCGTTGGATAGTCCAACGGTTGGCCTGTGCGTGGATCGAAGCGTTGCTCCAACCTGTTGCGGATCAAGGCAATCGCCTGCATGATAAGGGAATTATCGGCGAAAAAGGTCGCAGGTTGCAGCTGCCCTATCCCCCCGTGCAATTGCTTCCGGGCAGGCAAAAACGTGCAGCGTGCCGATGTCCACCATCTCCGGAGTTCCCACACCTTCCGGCAATTCCTCCACCAACGCCGCGTCCCCACTCGCGGTGGCGGGCACTAGTCCCGTGTGCGTTACGGGCAAATACAATTAATCCTCCTCGTCATCATCTTGCACTTCCACGGGTTGTTCCAGATCGTGCTTGATATACAGCAGGCGGTCGCCCGGTTTCAGTGCGGAGGCATCAGCAGTATCGACGCGGTGGAGTTCGTTATTGCGCAGCACCGCGAGCACGATATCCGCCAGGTGGCGCGGGTTGGACCCGACCTCGAACTCGCGCACGGCGCGCTCAGATACCGAAAAGCCCTCATTAGGAGAAAGCAGGTCTTCCATCATTTCCACCACGGTGGGGGTCACGGTGGCAAGCCCCAGCAGGCGGCCGGCGGTCTCTGCGGACGTCACCACGGAATCGGCACCAGATTGGCGCAGAAGGTGGCGGTTTTCGGACTCGCGCACCGAGGCCACAATCTTGGCCTTGGGGGCAAGCTCGCGCACCGATAGGCAGCACAGCACCGCGGTATCGTCCGAGGACGGGGTGACCACTATGGAGCTCGCGTGCTCCACCCCGGCCACCTTAAGCACGTCCTGCTTGGTTCCCGAACCAAAGATGGTGACCAGGCCGTGGTGCTCCGCATGCGCCAGCGACGCGCGGTTATTATCGATGACCACGATCTGGGAGGTGGGTACGTCATCTGCCAAGAGCGCGGCGACTGCCCCGGCGCCCTTCGTTCCATAGCCAATAACGACGGTGTGGTTACGCAATTGTTTTCTCCAGTTCTGGATTTCAAAGGTGCGGCGGGCCTTGTCCGTCAGCACGGAGAGCGTCGCACCAACCAACAGCACAAGGAAGACGAGGCGGGCCGGGGTGATAAGTACGAGGTTAATAAACCGCGATTGCTCCGTAACGGGAACGATATCGCCATACCCCACTGTGGTCAGCGTGACGGCGGCATAGTAGGAGGAATCCAAAAGCGACATGTCCTCGCTATAGCCCTCGCCGTCCAAGTACACCACGACGGTGACGAAGATGAGTATGCCAAATGCCCACAGCGCGCGTTTGGCCAACTGGCGCCACGGGCTGGCATTTTGATCCTTGGGCACAGTGATGACATCAAGGAGCGCGTGATCAGGTTGCGAGGACAACTCGACTTGGGGCAAAAAGCGCTGTTTAATACGCCCTTTGAACACCTTCGCACGTTTTCTGGCCACTGGCCCAGCCTTCTTTTCTGGATCGATTTTTCATTCCGCCGGTTATACGGGGACGCAACTTATCCACTCATCGTCCGCATTCCGTCCCCATACCTTAGCCCTAGTGGCCTGCTACTGACGATTCAAGCAGGCTACGCAGCTGCTCACCTTGGGCTAAAGTATCTGGCTCAAAAGTATAACCATCGTGAACGTAATGGAAAGCCGCGCGGATTTTATCGCCGCCGTGGATGCGCCGCCAGGCTTCGACGTAGACCGCCAACTGGATCTTCGCCGCTTCCATAGCCGCCCCCTTCGGTGGCCGGCCAGTCTTCCAATCCACCACCATCCACGTGCCATCTGCCAAGCGGAAGACGGCATCCATTCGCCCGCGCACCACCGCGCTGCCGATGGTGATTTCGAACGGCGCCTCCACAAAGTCCGGCTGGCGCTCCGCCCACTCGGAATTCAGGAAGGATTCCTTCAGCTCTTCTAGGTCGAAGTCCTCCGGCTCATCGATGCCCGGCAATTCCTCTTCTCCTAGCAGCGCGGGGCTGCCAAAGCGCTCTTCCAGCCATGCGTGGAAGGCGGTGCCCCGCTTGGCATAAGAATTGGGCTTAAACGGCACCGGGCGGCGTTGCCGGCGCGCAAACTGTAGCGGATCACTGCCCAAGGCCACCATGTCAGAGGCGGTCAGCTCGCTGGGAAGTTCTACATCCACTACCGGTTGTTGCAGAGACTTGTATTCCTCAATGAGCGCGCCCGCATCCTGTTCCCACAACTCGAAGGTCTCGCCGTGGCTTAACTCAGGAAGGTCCTCCATGGCCGCTAGCACCGCATCCGCTCCAGCCAGGGAATCCGGATCGGCTTCAAGGGCCGGGAAGAGCCCGCTTTCTGCCGCATTAGCCGACGTTTCCACCGGCTCTTCGGGCACCGTCCACTCCCCCACGTACTGAGGGAAGGATTCTTTTAGCCTTTCGAGGTATTCATACGGGCCCTTCTTGGCTTTGCCCGACCGGTTATTAGTACCGGAGCCGGTAACGGTCAACGTGGACTCGGTTCTGGTCAAGGCCACATAAAACAGGCGAGCCGCTTCCTCCGCGTTATGCGCGCGGTCATCATCCAAGAATGCCTTGCAGGCCTTCTCGAATTCGGAGCGAGTGACCGCATCTGGTGAGACCTCGATGTAGTCATTGTCACCGGGTACCTTTTCGATCTTGGACAAAAAGGTCTCTGCCTGTGCCTTATAGCTCGAAGAATCAGCGTGCACGACATAGACGTGCTCCCACTCCAAGCCCTTGGCTTTATGCACGGTCATGATTTGTACGCGATCCGTGGAAGCAGGCACTTCCCCAAGCCCAAGGCCATCTTCATGTTCGCGGGCGAGCTCCAAATAATCTAGGAGCGCATACAAGGAATCCCCGTGGAATCCGGCGACGATATCGGCGAATTTATCCAGGTGGGTGGCTCCCCCGGCGCTGCCGCGGGCAAGAACCTCGGTACGGATATTGAAGATGGCCTCGATGTCAGCGAAGAGATCGCTTAAAGGCTTGGATAGCGAGTAGTTACGCAGGTAGCGCAGCTTGGCAGATACCTCTTCCATACGCGCCAAGCCCTGCGGGGTATAGCGATCGCGCTCGCCGAGGTCTGCCAGGGCATCGGCAAGCCCCACCGTCTGATCTGGGCCCTCGGCCGTAAGCTGCGCCAATTGGGCGCGCAGATACTCCTCTGGATCCATGCCCTCTTCCCATTGCAGGCGCTCTTGCTTCGCCCCCGCCAAGTTGTTTTGCCGCGCGGCAAGGGCTTGGATATCGCCCATGCCCAGCCCGCAAATGGGCCCGGCGAAAATGCGGAGGGCCGCTTGAGCATCTTCCGGCCGCACCAACATGGTTGCCAGCGCTACGAGGTCCTGGATTTCCGGTTGCCACAGCAATCCACCTAGACCATTGATTTCATTGGGCACATCGACGGCATCCAGGGCAGCTGCAATGGCTGCGGTTTGCCGGTTGGTACGCACCAATACCGCTGCGCGAAAACCATCGCCCTCGCGTGCATCCCACTGCTGCCTTAATTCCTGAGCAATATAATCGTGTTCCTCGTCCTCGCTGGCGAAATAGCCCAGCTCAATCTCGCCTTCGCCCTTGTGCGGGGCCGCATGCAGCTCATCGACGGGCCGCGGGCCGCCCGCAAAGACCCCGGCCGCCACCGAGTTAGCCAGCTCCAAGGCACCCGAAGGGTTGCGCCACGAGGTAGTGAGCTGATCCTTGGGAGCAGGGGCGCCATCTTTCTGCGGGAAATCTTCCACAAACGCGGTGAGGTTTTCTGAGGTAGCCCCACGCCAGCCATAAATGGCCTGCATGGGATCGCCCACCGCGGTCACGGAAACGTCTTTCTGCTCCCCGCCAAAAAGGCTGCGCAGGAGTACGCGCTGGGCATAAGACGTATCTTGATATTCATCCAGCATGACCACTCGGTAGCGCTGCGCCTGTTGCTTGCCCACCGCCGGGTGCTCTTGCGCAAGGCGCGCTGCCACAGACATCTGCTCGCCAAAGGTGATGACCTGCTGCTCTGCCTGCGCGCGCTTGAGTTCCTCGATTAACGGCACGTACTGCACGCGCAGATCCTGGACATTGATGTACTTCTGCAGGTCCTTGGAATACTCGCCCTTCGTCCTCGGCGCCTTTTCCAGGTTGTCAATATCGGCGCGGAAATCCCGTGCGAACTCGGCAATATCATCCGGATCCTTCAAGGAATTGTCCATATCGGAAGTGATCTTGAGCAGGGTTTCCGTGATGGAACCCAAGGTCTTTTCATCCGATAATTTACCGCCGTAGTTTTTCACCACGTCATAGGCAATGGCAAAGCGCTCCGCCTCCGTGATAATTCGCGCCGAGGGCTCGACCGGGACCAAAAGGCCGTATTCGCGCACGAGCTCGCCGGCATACGAGTCATAGGTGGCCACGGTGGGTGCGATATTGGTAAGTGCCTCTGCGGCAGGGCTACCGGGGACGATGAGGCCGGAATCGCGCAGCTGAATCAGTTGGCGGCGAATGCGCTGTTCTAGTTGCTGGGCCGCCTTGCGCGTAAAGGTTAGCCCCAGTACTTCTTCTGGGCGCACGTAGCCATTGGCCACCAAATAGACCACGCGGGAGGCCATGGTTTCCGTCTTACCTGCACCCGCGCCGGCCACCACGAGCTTGGGGCCAAAAGGACCCTCGATGACGTGGGCTTGTTCCTCAGTAGGTGGGTAATCCTTGCCCAGTGCTTGGGCTATTTCTTCCGGGGAAAAATTCTGCTTAGGCATGGATGGTCATCTTTCCTTCCTCCTGCACCGGGCAGATGGTACGAATGGGGCACTTATCGCAATCTTTATTGGTGCGCGCGGTAAGTTGCGGACCACGCAGTTCCGCTGCCAGTGGTGGCAAAAGTGCGGAAAATTCTTCCAGCGCCTCTGCGGTGAGCTGGCTTTGTGTGCGCGTGGTGATTTTGCTGGAATCTTTTCCGGGATAGACAAGAACTCCGCCTGCGCGCGGCATCCCTTCGCCATCGCGCACGCGCTGCCCGTCAAAGCTTCCCCGGGACAAGGCCAATTGGTAGGTCATTAGCTGGCGGTTTTCTTCCGCCTCTGCCTGCGTCGCTGCAGATTTACCGGTCTTGAGATCCACGACCAGGTAATTTCCGTCTCCATCCTGCATCAAGCGGTCCATGAAGCCGCCAACCCGGATATCCGGGGCGACCTCGACGTAGACGGGTACTTCTACCCCGGCGAGTTCATTTTTGACCTCGGATTGCTGTGCCCATTGCTGCGTGCGCTCCAGCAGGCGGGAGAATTCTTCCAGCTTGCTCTGTAGTTGCCACTGCGGAACGTCCAGGATGAGCTCATAGGCCTCCATGACGATCAGGCGGGCCTTTTCCGCATCCATGCCGCGGCCGATGGCCTCCAAGAAGGCGTGTGCCATGGTGCCGCGCAAGAGGTGCTCGGCGCCGCTGGGATCTTCGGCCAAGTTTCCCACAATCGCCTTGAGCGGGCAGTTGAGCAGGGCTTCGACCCGGGATGGCGATAGGCTCTTGCTACCGCGCAGCTGCGTATGCGATGCCACAGAGCGCGCGGAGAACCACTGGTCTGGGTGGGCGCCAGGGATGCCCGCCTGCGCTAAACGCGCCAGCTGCCGGGCTGCTTGGCGCCGCTCCGCCTCGCCGGAATCTGGGTTCGTGACCACGCGGCGCAATTGCGCCACGAAGGAAGGTACAGACAGCACCGATATATCGAGGGGATCGACCTCGAGTCCATCGCGCAGGGACACCGGTGCCGGCTCGGGAACATCCAAGCCCAGCTCGCGGGGGAATTGGGTGGCGCGCAAGGCGCGGCTGGCTTCCCGGCGCGCCATTGTCCCGGGCACATCTACCCCGCGCCCGGTAAATTCCGCGATGAAGCGGGAAGGTTCTGCAAAGGCATCCTCGTTGGGATTTTCCACCGCAGCGATGAGTAACCGGTTCCGGTGGCGCGTGGTGGCGACGTGGAAGAGCCGGCGCTCTTCGGCCAGACGGGAGGCAATGTGGCTAACAGGGGTATCAGGCTCAATATCGCGGTCCAGGAGATCGATGAGATCTTCTTGGCCAAAAATGGACCCGGTCTCCCCCAGCGAGGGCCACGCGCCTTCTTGTGCTCCTACGACGATGACGGTATCCCATTCGCGGCCGACGGCGCCGTGGGCGGTGATGATCTCCACGGCCTGCGGGATGGCGGTACGGCGGTCGCGCACGCCGGTGGGCAGTTCTTGTTCGGTGATGTGAGTTAAAAAGGACTGCAGCGAGGAGCCGGGTCGGCGCTCGGAGTAATCACCGGCAGCATCAAAAAGCGCCATCATGGCATCGAGGTCACGATCCGCCTGCGAGCCGGTGGCGCCGCCGCGCAAGGCGGATGCCTGCAGGCGCATATCCAGCTCGGTAGCGCTCCATACCTCCCACAGGATTTCTTCCACAGAAGCCTGGGCTTGCACGGCCTGCCTGCCCGCGGAAAGTACTGCGCGCACGCGCTCTAGGATGGAAAATTCGCGTTCGGTGAGTTGCCCGTTGAAGTCCGGCAGCTCGCCCTGCAAGAGCTCGCGCAGGCTATCCATGCCGCGCGCATCGGGCGCCCACCGGCGCAGACCGCGAATCAGGCGGCGCAGGGTGACGGGATCCGCCCCGCCCACGGGCCCGGTAAGCAATTCCTCAAGCTCTGCATTGCTGAGGTCTTCCTCCAACGCGCGCAGGGCAAGGAGCATGGCGGATACCAGGCGCTGTTCTGCCAAAATCACGTCGGTCGGGCTGATATGCACGGGTACCCCGGCGGCCAGCAAGGTGCGGCGCATCTGGCCAATATCCGCCGTCGAGCGCACGATGACGGCGATATCGCGCCACTGCACGCCATCGTCCAAATGGCGGCGGCGCACGGTATCGGCCACCACATCGCGCAGGCGGCCCTCAGAATCCACGATGGAAACGCAGGCCGGGGATCCGCTGCGGTGCGGCTGCGAAAGCTCCACGGAGTGTTCCGCGGGAAATTCCTCAAGGAATTGCGAATTCGCACCGCGGAAGGCAAAGACAGATTGGTCCGCATCGCCGCCAATGACCAGCAATTGTGCATCGGGGGCCAAGCGGAATATGAGCTTGCCCGCGGTGGGATCCAATAGCTGGGCGTCATCGACCACGATGGTGTGCCACGGGTGCGAACTCGTAAGTTCTGGGCGCAGCAAGACTTGGTTGACTAGCTCGGCTGCGGAATATGAATGCGCCCCGGATAGGGCTTGGACGCGTTCGTATTCGCGCAAGAACGTACCGGCGGCAACCCACATTCCGCGGCCGTACTTCGCACCGAGGCTCTCCAAATCCGCGGGGCTTAAGCCACGTTCGATGGAGCGCAAAAGAAAATCGCGCAATTGGCGGGCAAAGCCTACATACTCTAGGGCGGGGCGAACTTCCTCCGGCCAGTCGCCGTGGCCGGATTCAGCGTGGCCTTCGAGCAATTCCCGGATAACGGCATCTTGTTCCGCGCCAGTAATAAGGCGCAATTCCTCGTCGCTTGCACTGCGCAGAAGGGCAAAGGCCAAGGAGTGGATGGAGCGGACCATAGAGGATTGTGCCGCATAATCTTCGAGGCGCTCTGAAAGCTCGCGGCGTAGGCGGGCGCCGGATTCCTTGGAGGCGGCAACCACGAGGATGCCGGAGGGATCTGCCCCCGTCTCCTGGGCGCGGTCGAGGGCATGAATGACGGTATCGATAAGAAAACTGGATACGCCGGTTCCAGCGGTGCCGGTTACCTTCCAGGTACCGGTTTCCGGCAGCTCAACGGGCCAGGAACGAGCGTGTGCGGACGGGGTGCGGGCGATGAGTCGTACCTCTGGCGACGGCGGTAGGACCACTCCCGCGCGGGCGGTGGAATGGGGATTGTAAGTCACCGCCCCAGTATCGCAGATGCCCTATACACAAGAAACTGTTCCACCCGCTCAATATTAGAACGAACATTCGATCGTGACCGCGGATTCAGATCATTGATATGCCGGCGATAGGACACCGCCCGCAGCAAAAGCTCCTGCATGCCTGGCACGTGGCCAAACCGCTGGCAAATATCATCATCTACCACTTGCGCGATCAAACCGTCCACGATCACGAGCGCGGCGCTCCACCCGGCTGGGCGCGCGGATTGACTCGGCACGAGATCCACGATTCCCGGTGGGTGCGCGCCATAAAAGACCGTGGTGGTCAGCAGGGCGGTATGGGCGGTGACCAAGGGGACATCGGCAAGCGCGGCCTTATCGTAGGCCTCCCCCGTCTCCGCCCAGGCGGTGCGCTCCGCGCGGGCGAAGGCATCATCGCGGTGCGTACCCGGAGGTGCTGGTGCATTAGCCATGGCATCGTCCAAGCGCAAGGCCGTCTGCGCCGCTTCATCGATACGCCCGGTGACCTCGCCGGGAAGGAACTGCGTCGCCTTCCACCCGGCCGCGGTATGGCGCCCGTCGCTCGCGAGAACCGGCCGCGATACCCGCGCGCCCGGTACGCTGAGCTTTTCGCGCACCTTGGCAGACCACGCCGCGAAGGGGCCGGCCTGGGAGTAGACCACATCGCCCACCTTGATGCCGTTATCCCATACTGGGCCCAGCTGATCGCCTTGGGCCCGGCGCGACCCTGTCGCACCGGTTTCTGCGTGGAAGGCGCTTAATACATGCTCTGGGGGAAGCGGCATCCAGTACTCCTTATTGGGGTTGGTGGGGATCCTTTTGCTCCGGATTGGGATATGGCCACGGGTTAGGCTCGCAGGTCACATCCTCATCAGGATAGACCTCTTTGGGATTGCGGTCATGCAATTTTTTATTGTTCAAACTCAGCGTCTGCTGCATCATTACCGGGGCCAATTTGCCCTCGCCGCCGCACTGCTGGTGGGAGACATAGCCAATGGCGTGGCCCAATTCGTGGTTGATGACGTACTGGCGGTAATTGCCCAAATCGCCCTCAAAGGGCGTGGCTCCGCGCACCCACCGCGCCTCATTAATGATGGTGGTGGATTCGCCGGTAAACATGGTGTGGCAGGAGGTTTCCGTCTCGATCTTCTCTCCACACCGCTCCGCGGCCGTGCCCAGAGAGGTCAGCTGGATGCGGGTATCGGGATCGTCTGCGGAGGCAACGTGCTCGAATTCGAAATCACCTTGGGCAGTCCACCCGCGTGGATCCGCAAGGGTTGCCTCCACCATTGCGGCAAAGGCATCATCACCGCCGTAGGGGGCGGTATTAAGTCCATCTTCTACCTCGATGGAATAGCGCACCTTCTTCTCGCCGCCCTCACCGGCTACAGCGCCGGGGCGGCCGATTCCGTGGAAAGTGCCCTTGCCCTTTTTAGTGAAGTCACTTCCAGGGGGCATCTCACTAATCTCGCGCTCTACCGCCTCCGCGTTTGCGGGGTCCGGGCCCGTGAGATCCTCGTGAGTAGGGGTGGCGGCAGCGGTGGTCTCCGCGCTGGATGCATCGCCGTTGTCATCGGCCGAAGAGCCGGACGCGATATCCACAACCACCCAGACGGTAAGCAGCACCATCACTGGGATAGCCACCACACGCCACCAGCCGTAGCGGCGGGCGAACCGAACCACCGGGTTCGGGTGATCCGGAATTCGCCCATGGCTCTGCTGAGCCTTGCGATTCTGCCTACTTTCCATAGGCATTGAGGGTACCCGGTTGCCTATTCAAAACTGAATTAGCAAACCTTTAAAAGGCCCCAGGCTTAAGCGCCGGCGAATCCGACGGACTGCTTCTTAGCGGCGCCAACCTCGACGTACACCACGCGGTCCGTGCGCACGAGGTACTTGCGACCCTTGTCATCTTCTAGCTCCAACGTGGAGTTTTCCGCCAGGGCGCTATTAATCTTTTGCGTCAGCTCCGCCTGCTCGCCACTGGTGCTAATAATCAGCTCGCGCGGGGTATCTGCAAAACCAAACTTGATATCCATAAAAAGTATCCTCCTTTAACGAGAGTTTTACATGACAATGGCCCCACTATAACCATCCCGGCTACTATCAAGGTGTGTCTGTCATAAAACCCCAGCCACCGACCTTCGCGGAACTCGGCGTCGCCGCCGAAATCTGCGATGGGCTCGCTGACCGTGGCATCGCGCGAACCTTTGCAATCCAGGAATTAACCCTGCCCATTGCGCTCAATGGCCAAGACCTCATTGGCCAGGCGCGCACCGGCATGGGCAAGACCTTTGGCTTTGGTGTGCCGCTGCTCGATCGCGTTTTTGATGACGCGGATATTGCCCCACTGGATGGGACGCCGCGGGCACTTATCGTCGTGCCCACCCGCGAGCTCGCCCAGCAGGTCACCGCGGATCTGCAGGACGCGGCCGCGCACCTGCCTGTCCGCCTCGCCTCCATCTACGGCGGGCGCCCCTACGAGGAGCAGATTAAGCTCCTCCAGCGCGGCGTTGATGTGGTCATCGGCACGCCAGGCCGCCTGCTCGATCTGCACGAGCGCGGCGATCTGGTTCTGCGCCACGTCGCTATCGTGGTGCTCGATGAGGCCGATGAGATGCTGGACCTGGGCTTTTTGCCCTCCATAGAGGCCATTTTGGAAGCGCTCGATGGCAATGCGCACCAAACAATGCTGTTTTCTGCCACCATGCCGGGCGCCATTTTGAACTTATCGCGGCAGTTCATGAATAAGCCCGTACACATCCGGGCCGAATCGGAGGCGGATGAAGTCACGCACGAAACCACCCGCAAGGTCACCTTCCAAGCCCACCGCATGGATAAGGTGCCGGTCATCGCACATATCCTGCAGGCCCAGGGCCGGGGTCGCAGCATAATCTTTACCCGCACCAAACGCTCGGCGGCGCAATTGGCCGATGACCTTGCTGAGCGCGGCTTCCGCGTCGGCGCCGTGCATGGTGACTTGGGGCAAAAGTCCCGGGAAAAGTCCCTGCAGGCCTTCCGCTCGGGCGAGGTGGACATCCTCGTCGCCACCGATATCGCCGCGCGTGGCATCGACGTCGACGATGTCACCCACGTCATCAACTACCAAGTTCCCGATGATCCCATGACGTTTATCCACCGCATCGGGCGCACTGGCCGCGCTGGGCATACCGGCACCGCCGTTACCCTCGTGGGCTACGATGAGCTGGCCAAATGGCAGGTCATCAACGATGAGCTAGGCCTAGATTCGGCCACGCCGCCGCAGTGGTTTTCCACCTCCCCGGAGCTTGCCCAGGCGCTGTCCATCCCCGCTGGCGTGCAGGAAAAGGTGGGGCCTGCCACCAGCGTGATTGGCCAACTTCCGGCGCATAAGCGGTCCGCGGGACAAGCCCAATCGCGGTCCCGGGGCGGGTCTCGGCGCGGTAATGGCACGCCCCGAGGAGGGCGCCGATGACTAAGGCCCCCATCTTGCGGGCAACCGCGGCGGATTGGAAGGCCACCGGCATCATCGGCGCTATCTGCGCCATCGCGGTGGGCGGCGCGGTCGCCACCGCCAATATCCACCAGGCGGACCTGCACCAAGAGGCGGTTCCTGGGGAAGGCGATGCCGCTGTGCTTGCCGATGTCCCCTCCACCCTCACCACTGCCTACAGCCTTCCCAACCAGCCCGTACCCGGCCAATACCGCGCCATTTCCGCCCACGGGTTGAGCATTAGCCACGATGGCGATGTGCTCACTGCCACCAATGCCGATGGCTCCACGGCCTGGACCTATACCCGCAGCGATGCCGAACTCTGCTCGCTATCGACTGCCTGGGGCAAGGTGGTTGCCACCTATCGCACGGGCGTGGGCTGCGGGGATACGGTGGCCATCAACGCCGCGACGGGCGAATATGACTCCACCCGCAGCGCTATCAATTCCCCTGACGTTATACCTGTGCAATCCAATGACCGGGCAGGGACCGTTTCTGCCGGGCGAATCGATCTATGGCGCTCAGATCTCGTGCGTACCGTGGAATACGGCGACGTAGAGGCCAAGCAGGAGGCGCAGAAGCAACCGCACGAGGAGTGCACCATTTCTTCGGCGCTCACGCGTACCGAGAACCTCGCACTGACGGAATCGTGCCCTGAGGAACCTCACACCACCTGGTTAAGGTTTCAAACCACCACCCCGGAGGACTCCCGGGAACCAGAAATGGATGCCGATGTCTCCGTCGATCGCGATGGAGCGCGGCTTATCGCGGTGGGCCAAGACGCCGCCGCGGTCTATATCCCCGGCCCAGAACCCCGCATTGAGTCCTATAACAACGAGGGCGAAAAGCTTTCTTCTACCCCCGTAAAGCCTTCCGACGCCATCGATTCCGACACAAGCCCTTTCGCCCCGGCCGTTGCGGATCTCCCGCACCATATGACGTGGTTTGATGGGCAGCGCCTCTACCTTTTAACCCCCAGTGATTTGCGGATCGATCACGTCATTGACGGCGCCATCGGCACCCCGATTTCAGTGGCTGGGCGCATGCTGATGCCCACCGAAAAGGGCATAGCTGTCGTGGACTGGTCTACCGGTAAGGTACTGCGCGAAATTGCCGTCGACCGCGGTGGCTACCGCGGTCCTGTCCACCTCACGTTAGCGGGCGAGACCATTGTAGAAACCCGCGGCGATACCATCGTTGGCCTCAGCAGCGACTAAGCGAGTGCCACTCGTGGCCCCTGCGCGAGTGGCCCTTAAAAATTCGAGGCGGCCCACTCCGAGGACTCGCGTCTAAACATCAAGAGATAAAGCACCGCGACCGCGCTTAACAGGGTGATAGTCCCCAGTACCGGTGATCCACCGCTATACATTTGAAACGCGCTCGCACCCAAGATGAGCTCTACGAGGACCACGGCGCCTCTTCCCCATCGCTTTCCTTTCACCATGGCCCAGGAGCCTGCGATGACAAACCCAAAGACAATGAAGATAAAGATGGCGGTGCCAAGCCCCACAAAGCTTCCCGAACCGGAATCAGAAACCATCGAGTCATTTTCCGCGCCCACCGCTTCGCGCACGATGAGGAATATGCCAAAACAAATAACCGCGATGGATTGCACCGTGGCAATGCCTGCGCCTATAAGCACCGACTGCGGGGCACTATCCGGTGCTGCCGCTGGCGCTGCCGACTTATCTCGCTGCTGCTTATTTACGTGGCGTTTGTTCTGCTTAGACACAAATCCCCAGTCTACTAATGCGGCGCGGATTTTTTCTGTGCCACCCACGGCGGGGCCTCGATGTTGCCTGCAGTAGCGCGGGGGCAGAGGGCTGAACTGGGAGATTTGACGGTCTCTTCCTCACCACACTCACCACATAGCACCTATAGCTGCAGCTCACAGCGATTCTCACAGGATTCTTTAAAATTTGATTTTGGCATTTATGGCCCCCGCACCGCGCCTATTCACGTGATGTTAACCACAATTTAGCCTGTACCCCTAGCGGCGATCGGGTAAACATGTCATGATTCTCTAGTAGCAAAAAGAAAGAGGGCGTAAACCTCTTCTTAACCTGGAGGAAACTTCAGGTAACAACACCGTGAACCATAGGCGGCGGCGACGCTGGCCCGACCTCGAGACCGGGCCCCACTGCTAGCAGACCAGTTCACACACCACCTAAAAATCAAGGTGCTTTCCTGCCCCGCACGGATTGCGCTCGTATTTACTGCTGTCAAAAATTTGTTAGGAGATATCAATCATGGATTGGCGCCACGAAGCCGTTTGCCGCGACGAAGACCCAGAGCTGTTCTTCCCAGTAGGCAACTCCGGCCCTGCCCTTACCCAGATCGCTAAGGCCAAGCTGGTCTGCAACCGCTGCCCCGTCGCTTCTTCCTGCCTCAACTGGGCACTCGAGTCTGGCCTCGACGCCGGCGTCTGGGGCGGCCTGTCTGAAGAGGAGCGCCGCGCCCTCAAGCGTCGCCGCAACCGCGGCCGCGGCCGTTCCCGCGTTTCCGCCTAAAAGCGCGGACCCGGGGAACCTAACCCCCGCCCCAATTTTCGTTTCGGCGCCCTTAGCCGCTACAGTTGAATAAAGTTCAGAAACCCTCAACGAAGGAGTGCGCAATGAGCAAGCGTGGTCGCAAGCGCAAGGATCGCCGCAAGAAGGCCGCTAATCACGGCAAGCGTCCTGGCGCATAACGTACAGCACATATTAAAAGCCCGGTTTCGTACCAGTTCACCTTAAGAACTCGTACGGCCGGGTTTTTAATCTTTCTATTAGAAATCCGACTCTCGGAGCAGTAGCGACCAGGGCGCTCATTTTGAGTTGGTACTACTGGTCCATATCGGGACATCGGTCATAGCTTCCCCGAAGTGCACTAATTGAACTCATTTCGTGGTTTCCTTTTGCCGGCTTCCGTTAGCAGGTATAGCGATCGGCGATGGTGACCCCTGTTACATATGGGTGCCCATCGTCCGTAAGCTGTTCGCCTCAACTACCTCCTCAAGGCGAAAGACACTTGACGACGACGAGTATGCAGGACTAGCCCGAGACTCCCCGTGCAAACTGGTAGTAGCCGGAACCCGCACAAACATCGCTCCTCACTACGCCCAAATTGATGGAGTAGAGACATACTAAATCTTGCTGACACCAGAAACCGATTTAGGCGCATAATTATCCTCGGGGCAGCGATTCTCGCCTTCTTCACTTCGACAACGTCTCTGCTGCACCCCACAGAGCCGAATCTTGAATCCTCAGGACACAACAGCCAAATCTTCCTTGTAGAAAAGTGAATGCTGGAATACACTCAATCGTCTAAGAAGACAGCAAAACTGGGGACTGGGCTATATCCGCAACCTGCTTTTCGACAAGACTTTAAATCAATATTCAGGGGCTTGGGTTATACGCCCTGCATAGCCCGACAGGAACCTAATGTGGCTTGACGGATATCATCAACAATTCGGAAATAGGCTGGAAGACTTCCTTTCAACAACAGTCCCCACGACACTTGCAGAGTTGACGCCTCTTCAGCGCAAGCAGGTCACCGATGGCACAAAAGAGTTTCCCTTCGAGATCGTACTCGAAATCTTAAACTCTAAACACAGCTATGAAGAGAAAGTATCCCGCATCCTCGCTATCAACGACACATGGATGAATGCGATGTCAGGGAGTCAGTGGGCACTTGGCCCTTTAAATAGCACGGCCTACTCCGAAAGAGTCGGCATAGGCATCAGATGGGGCGAGATCGCTTTTTCACCGTTGCTAAACATCGCAGAAAACCTTATCGATACGTATCCCATCTGGCCGGGCGTACTCATGGAATTTGCTCACATGCAAGAAGACAATCGTGATTACTACCGCCAGCGAATTCAGAAAAACTAGCGCTGGTACCACCAGAGAGGTACCAGCCCCAAAAACAGAACCCGTTCTTCAACTATTCGCAGGATGCGTATTTACCAGTCGGGGCCGGACATGACCCCAGAAAATGGACACGTCAGGGCTAGGCCCCTACTATTTGCCTATCCACTCGCATTACGCCCCAGGGCGTGTGGGTAGGGTTTGACTCGCGGGTTGACCGCTGCGAGTGCGATCCTATGGAAAATTTTTTCTACAGCACCGCTTCGGCAGAGGGCGCCTGACGGTAAGTATGCTTGCTTCTGAACTGGATGAGAAAACACGGCAGTACGAACTGCCCCGACTTTTGTTGCGAGACGTTCGCAGCTCTGAAGGGCGCTTCTTACCAGCGGGATTCGATCTCCGTAATTTCTATCGAGATGCGGCGGCGCAACGATTGCGGTGCCTTAGCTTGGCCGGCACAGCAATTGCGCACGAGGGAGCGGACGAGTTCTTCGCGCTCTAGGCGTTGCTGGCAAAAATCACATTGGGCAATGTGCTCGCGGATGGCTAAAGCGCGGGCGTAGGTCGTGGATTCATCGAGAAGCTCGCAAAATAGGTTGTGTACCTCAGTGGAGCTACACGCGCCACAGTTCTTTCCGGTTGCGCCTTCCATTACTTCTCCTCCATGTCCGGGTGTTCTAATCCAATTCCTTGTTCACGTGCTACGTCCTTCAACGCCTTCCGGAGCATTTTTCTTCCACGGTGCAGGCGAGACATCACCGTTCCCAATGGAGTATCCATGATTTCGGCGATTTCCTTGTACGCTAAGCCCTCCACATCGGAGTAGTAAACCACCATCCGGTAATCCTCCGGCAGGTCATTAATGGCCTGCGAAATGGACCTATCTGGCATCTCTTTAAGCGCTGCCACCTCGGCGGATTCCAAGCCGGTGGAATCGTGCCCTGCGGTGGTATAGAGCTGAAAATCACTCAGATCATCGGCAGAAGACTCGGTAGGACGCCGCTTCGCCTTGCGATAGGAGTTGATGTAGTTATTGGTCATGATGCGATAAAGCCATGCCTTCAGATTCGTTCCCTGCTTAAAGGAATGGAAGGACTTATAGGCCTTCAGATAGGTCTCTTGCACCAAGTCTTCCGCATCTTGCGGGTTTCGCGTCATGCGCAGCGCGCCGCCATAGAGCTGATCGAGCAGCGGGAGCGCTTCCTTTTCAAAGCGGCGCTGCAGCTCCTTCTCGCTCACTGTTTCTTTAACCACACAATCTATCCTAACGTCTCACGCTAAAATTCCTATATGGCCAAAAAGTCCCCGCATGCCGCTACCCCGGCCCTGAAAGTCATCGAAGATGCCGGAGTCAAACACTCCATATCCACCTTTGAAGCGGGCAAGGACCACTTCGGTGACCACGCCGCGGCGGCCTTAGACGTAGAACCCGAGCGCGTGCTGAAAACGCTCATTATTGATCTCACCGCGGGCAAAGGCCCGCGCCGCGAGCTGGCGGTGTGCGTGATTCCCACCACGCACCATTTAAGCCTCAAGAAGGCGGCGGCCGCCCTTGGCGTATCTAAGGCCGCCATGGCGCAGGTGCACGATGCCGAGAAATCCTCAGGCTACGTGCACGGCGGCATTTCCCCGCTCGGACAAAAGAATCCGCTGCCCACGGTGATCGAGGAATCCGCGGTGCTCTTCGATACTGTCTTTATCTCCGGCGGCCGCCGCGGCTTAGATATTGAGCTCAACGCAGAAGACCTCGCGCGCTTGTGCGGGGCTAACTTTGCCGATCTACTGGCTGAGTAGCTCCGGGTAGTCATTTGAGACAGTCCCCACAGCCTTATCCACAGCGTGGTACTCAAATCCCCGCAGGCTAGTGGGCACTAGCAGCTCCTTGGCCTCGTCGGCGCTACCCTCGAGCCAGGTGCGCATCTCCTCCGACGCCAAAAATCGCGGCAACCTGTGGTGCAGCCACTCCATCTCTTCGGTAGCCGCGGTAGTCACGATGGTGGCAGAGAGCCGGTCCAACCCGGTATCCCAGAGCCCCGCGGCCCACAGCAGGCCCTGGTCTGGATGGACGTAGTACGGCGTCTTGGTAGAGCCATCCTTGTGCCACTCGTAATAGCCATTCATGGGGATAAGGCAGCGCTGGGATCTAAAGGCGGTGCGAAAAGACGGCTTGCTCGCCACCGTTTCCGCCCGGGCATTAAAAAGCGGCGGGCCATCCAAGTCTTTCTTCCACTGCGGCAAGAGCGCCCACCGCGCGGGATCGACTTCCGCTAGCTCCTCGCGCACGCGCACGATGGGAATGGGCTGGGTGGGGGCAATATTATATCGGGGCCCGGGCGTGCCCTGTGGGGCGTGGACTTCCTGGATTCCCGGGAGGTTGCCCACCTCATCGAGGAGGGACTCGGTAAAAAGAACGAATCTTCCGCACATGCCCTCTATTATGGACACTATGTCTCAACATTGGACCGCCCCGCTGGCTACCAGCCCCGTTACGGGGGAGCACCAGGTGCCAGGATCGAAGTCTATTACCAATCGGGCCTTCATCCTGGCCGCGCTGGCTGATTCCCCGTCTATCCTGCACGCCCCGCTGGTATCGCGCGATACGCAGCTGATGGAGGATGCACTCAGTGCCATGGGGGTTCGCTTTACCCATGACGGCTCCGATATCCACGTCCAGCCTGGGAAGCTGCACGGTGCCACGGTGGATTGCGGGCTGGCCGGCACGGTAATGCGTTTTGTGCCGCCGGTCGCGGCGCTAGCGGATGGCCCAGTGCGCGTCGATGGCGATAAGCAGGCCTATAACCGCCCCATGTCCACGACGCTGGATGCGCTGCGCAGCCTCGGCGTTGATGTGGAAGGAGGTAGCCTGCCCTTTACGGTGTCCTCCAACGGCGTACCAGAAGGCGGCAAGGTCACCATCGATGCTTCTGGTTCTTCCCAGTTCGTCTCCGGCCTGCTGCTCAGCGGGGCGCGCTTTTCCCAGGGCATTCAACTCACCCACGAGGGCGGCCAGCTGCCGTCCATGCCGCACGTGGAAATGACGGTGGGCATGCTGCGCCAGGCGGGCGTGCGCGTGGATTCTGACGGCACGACGTGGACGGTGCACCCCGGCCCCATTGCCGGGCGCGAATGGTTCATCGAGCCGGATCTCTCCAATGCCACGCCATTCCTCGCCGCAGCGGCGGTAACCGGCGGGCGCTTGACCATCAAGAATTGGCCGGCAAATACCACCCAGCCAGGCGATGCCATCCGGCAGATCCTGCTGGATATGGGTGTGATGGTAACCCAGGAGCACAATAGCGTGACTGCAGTGGGCAACCCGGCAGGCAAGCTGAAGGGCATCGAGCGCAATATGGGCGATATCGGTGAGCTTACCCCCACCGTTGCGGCCCTGTGCGCGCTCGCGGAAACGCCGTCCCGGCTCACGGGCATTGCCCACCTGCGCGGCCACGAGACCGACCGTTTGCAGGCGCTCGCGGCGAATATCAATGCACTGGGTGGTAGGGTCACCGAGCTTGACGATGGCCTGGTGATCGAACCCGCCGAACTCCACGGCGGCGATTGGCCGTGCTATGCCGATCACCGCATGGCCACTGCCGGCGCCATTCTGGGTTTGAAGGTCCCTGATATCCAGATTGAGGATATTTCCACCACCTCCAAGACTTTGCCCGGTTTCGCCCGCATGTGGGAGACGATGTTGCACCCCGACCAACAGGATTTACATGGCTAGACGTTTCGGTTCCTTTGATGAATCTGATGTGCGCGTGCGCCCCGGCAAGGGCTCGCGCCCGCGCACCAAGGATCGGCCCAAGCACAAAAATGCCAAATACGGCATGGTAATCACCAAGGACCGCGGGCGGTGGGGCGTTGCGCTTGATGATGGCCCCCAGGTCACCGCCATGCGCGCCCGCGAGCTGGGCCGCACCGCCATCGAGGTCGGTGACCGCGTCGGCGTGGTTGGTGATACCTCTGGTGCCAAGGACACGCTGGCGCGCATCGTCAAGCTGGCGGATCGCACCTCCGTGTTGCGCCGCACCGCCGATGACACGGATCCGTATGAGCGCATCGTGGTGGCCAATGCCGATCAATTGCTGATCGTTTCCGCCGTGGCCGATCCGCCCCCGCGATCCGGCTTTGTCGAGCGCGCCTTGATTGCCGCGTTCGTGGGCAACCTCCACCCCATCTTGTGCCTGACCAAGACGGATCTCGCAGATCCAACGCCGTTTGCAGAAGAATTCGCCGACCTAGATGTCACGGTGGTCGAAGCCGGAGTCGAGGATGGCCTAGATGCCGTGCGCGCGCAAGTAGATGGCCATATTACCGCGCTCATCGGGCATTCCGGGGTAGGCAAGTCCACGCTGGTCAACCGGCTAGTTCCAGATGCAGAAAGGGAAACGGGGGAAGTATCGGGCATCGGCAAGGGCCGGCATACCTCGACGCAATCGGTGGCCCTCCCCTTGCCCACCGACGCCCCAGGAACCGAATCTCAGGGCGGCTGGATCATCGATACGCCGGGCATTCGCTCCTTCGGGCTGGCGCATGTGGACGCGGATACCGTCCTTGGCGTTTTCGAGGACCTCGCCGCGGCTATTGAGGAGTGCCCGCGCGGCTGTACGCACGCTGGGCCACCGGCGGATCCTGAATGCGGGCTCGATGATCCAGAGGTCATTCCCGAGGGCACCGCTACCGCCCGCCGCCGCGATGCGGTACGCGGGCTACTACAAGCCCTGCGCACCAACGTGGAGTGGGAAAATTAGCGCGGCTTAGAGCAATTCCACGAGGAACGGCAGCTCCGTTGGGTGGTAGAAGGCCATGAAATTATCCAAGGCATCGCCCACCGCGAGCTCCGCATCCTCATCGCCCAGGTCCGCGGAATCGATGGCTTCGATGGCCTTGGCGGTTGCCTCTTCGGATTCTTCAATATCAACGTGAATGGCGGCGAGGTTATCGGTGCCAAATTGCGCCGGCTGAAGCTCTACCACCGGCTCGCCCATATCTGGACGCGGGGTGACTGCAGTGTCATCAACGTCGATGGAAATGACCACACGACGGTGAGGGAACTTCTCCTCGTCCCCAATGGTCAACAGGCGCAGCGAGGCCATAGAGGCCTCAAGGAAGGCGGAGTAGGCGATCTCTTCTTCATCGCCTGCGGTATAAAAATCTCGCAGGGCTGGGGTGACCATGAAACCCCATCCGGAACGCGCCGCGAGCTTTCCGGTTTCTGCGAGCTCCGCCAGCATGGCATAGGTCGCCGGAATATAGACGCGGGCTTCAGCCACTAAAATTCCCCTTCAATATCGAATACGGCTTGAATTTCTACGGACACGCGGTCGAAGCTGGTGTACAAGAAACCGATCATTCCGGCATCGACGGCGGCGCGCACGTTAAGAATCGAATCATCGACCATGACGCAATCGCTCAAGGGCAGCTCGAGGGCATCGGCAGCCGCTTGGAAGGCCGCAACCTCCGGCTTTTCCGCCCCGATTTCTCCAGACAACACCACGGCATCGACGTTGCCGCGGTATTCCCACTCGCGAATGTGCTCAGCTCCGGAACCGCCCGGGTCATTAGACAAGATAGCGGTTGCGGCACCATTTGCCTTCGCCGCAGACAGCAGAGCCTTCCAGCGGCGATTGTCCTCTTCAGCGCCATCGAGGACGCCGACATAGTCAATGATGAGACCACGCATAATTTTTAATCCTTCAGTACACGAATACTTTGTAACTCCCGAAAGTATAGCGAACTGCGCTTATATTCTCGCCCGCCTCATACAGGAAACTGCCAGAAATAGCGCGCGCAGCGCCCCCATGAGATAATTATCACGCGTTCGCCTCCCTGCCTTCTTCGCAGGAGCACTCATTTCACCATGTATGAGCCCATTCCCGGCTACTCTCATCTCAAGCTATACATCGCCCCGCACCGCATCCATTACGGCCGCCTGCCCACTACGGCAGAGGTAGCCGCCCAGCACCATATCCAAGCCTGGGTCGTCTTTATCCTTGAGGTCGCCGCCGGCTACCGCCCGCTGGCACACCTTAATTCCCCGCGCTTTTCGGATTCCATCCGCCTGCATATCGGCTCTTGGGTACACCGGCGAAAAAGCCCCTACGACACCGATGCCCTGCGCCTTACCAGCCTGCACGCACGGCCTAATGGCGAATACTTCGGTTCCGCGGTCATCGGCACGCACCGTCACGCCTTTACCGGCTCCGCCACGGACCAAGGGCTACGCTCGTTCCGGCTGCTCTAACACTAACAGCGCCCCTACCGCTTCCCCACCGCGCGAGGGAGGGGAGGAAGAGGAAGGGGCGTGATAGGACGTTGAAGCGTTATGCCTCTACGGTTTCTTGGCCTGCAGGACCAGAGCCCGAGTCACCGCCGGATTCTTGGTTTTCTTCCTGCTGCTTGAACTGCTTGCGCAGCATAAACAACTGGCGCACGGTTTCTTCCTTCACGCCTTCATTCATGGCATTGAACATATCGCCACCCTCCTTCTGGTATTCCACCAGCGGGTCGCGCTGCGCCATCGCGCGCAGGCCGATGCCCTCCTTGAGGTAGTCCATCTCATAGAGGTGCTCGCGCCACTTCTGGTCAATAATCGGCAGGATCACCATGCGCTCGGTATTGCGCATCTGCTTGTCGCCGCCGATGGCAGAAACGGCTTCCTCCAACTTGTCGTACTCCCGGTTCGCGTCGGTAACGAGGGCATCGCGCAGCTGCTCCGCAGTGAGCTCGCCTGGGGAACCGTACTCGGAGCCTTCCACGAGTTCCTCCGGGGACATCGTGGGGCCGTAGAGCGCCTCAAGGGCGTTCCAGAGTTCCTCGAGGTTCCAGTCTTCGACATAACCGGTGGCGGTAGCACCCGCGACGTAGGCAGAGACCGTGTCATCGATCATGGTGCGGATATCGTCCTTGATGTCATCGGCATCGAGGATGGAATAGCGCGTGGAGTAGACCACCTTGCGCTGCTCATTGAGCACCTCATCGTACTTCAACACGTTCTTGCGCATCTCGAAGTTTTGATTCTCCACCTGCGCCTGGGCGCCCTTAATGGAGTTCGAGACCATCTTGGCCTCGATGGGGACATCATCAGGCACGTTGAGGCGGTTCATCATGTGCTCCATAGACTGGCCGACGAACCGCACCATCAACTCATCGCGCATGGACAGGTAGAAGCGGGTCTCGCCCGGGTCACCCTGACGGCCGGTACGGCCGCGCAGCTGGTTATCAATGCGGCGAGACTCGTGGCGCTCGGTGCCCAAGACATAGAGCCCGCCCGATTCGCGCACCTCATCACCCAAGCGCTTCGAGCGCTCTTTCTCACCGTCGATCTCGGCTTCCCAGGCCTCCTGGTACTTTTCCTCATCCTCAAAGGGGTCGAGGCCGCGTTCGCGCAGCTTCTCATCGAGAATGACTTCCGGGTTACCGCCGAGCACGATATCGGTACCACGACCGGCCATGTTGGTTGCCACGGTCACGGTGCCGGGGCGGCCCGCACGGGCAATGATCTGGCCCTCTTCTTCGTGGTGCTTGGCGTTGAGCACGTTGTGCTGCACGCCGCGCTTGCTAAGCAACTGCGACAAGTATTCGGAGCGCTCCACAGAGGTGGTACCAACCAAGACCGGCTGGCCGTTTTCAACGTGCTCTGCAATATCATCAACCACCGCGGCAAATTTTGCCTCTTGCGTCTTGTAAATGCGGTCCGAGTGGTCGGTGCGCTGGTTCGGCTTATTGGTAGGAATAGGAACCACATCCAGCCCATAGATGGAATGCAGCTCCGCGGCTTCCGTTTCCGCGGTACCGGTCATGCCGGAAATTTTTTCATAGAGACGGAAGAAGTTCTGAAGGGTAACCGTCGCCAGCGTCTGGTTTTCGTTTTTGATCTCCACCTGCTCCTTGGCCTCAATGGCCTGGTGCATGCCTTCGTTATAGCGACGTCCTGCCAAAACGCGGCCGGTAAAGCCATCCACGATCATCACTTCGCCGTTGCGAACGATGTAGTCCTTATCGCGGGTAAAGAGCTCCTTGGCCTTCAACGCGTTATTGAGGTAGGAAACCAACTGGGAGTGCTCCGGCGCGTAGAGGTTATCAATGCCGAGCTGATCTTCGACGTATTCCACGCCCTCTTCCAAGACGCCGATGGTGCGCTTTTTGTGGTCCACTTCGTAGTGGATGCCCTCGCGCATGCGCGGCGCCAGCTGGGCAAAGACGCCGTAGAACTGGGAGGAGCCATCAACCGGGCCGGAGATGATGAGTGGGGTACGGGCTTCATCGATAAGAATCGAGTCCACCTCATCCACGATGCAGAAATTGTGTCCGCGCTGAACTACATCATTAAGGGTGCGCACCATGTTATCGCGTAGGTAATCAAAGCCCAGCTCATTATTGGTGCCGTAGGTGATGTCGCAGTCATAGGCTTCCTTGCGCTCTTGCGGGCGCATTTCTGCCAAGATTACGCCCACGGAAAGGCCCAACCAGCGGTGCACACGACCCATCATCTCGGCGTCGCGCTTGGCCAAGTAGTCATTGACCGTGACAATGTGTACGCCCTCGCCCTCCAAAGCGTTGAGGTAAGCGGGCAACAAGGAGGTCAGGGTCTTACCCTCACCGGTACGCATCTCTGCAACATTGCCAAAGTGCAGGGCGGCGCCGCCCATGATCTGCACGGGGTAGTGCTTTTGCCCTAGGACGCGCCAAGCGGCTTCGCGGACGGTAGCAAAAGCATCGAGCAAGATGTCGTTCTTTTCTTCGCCATCCTTGAGGCGAGTTTTGAACTCGTCAGTCTTGGCCTTTAGCTCATCGTCCGAAAGCTCCGCGTACTGATCCTCGAGTGCAATTACATCGTCTGCAATCTTGCCCAGGCGCTTGACCGTACGGCCCTCGCCCGCGCGCAGCAGCTTGGAAAGTCCAAACACTATTCGTTAGTCCTTCTTATCGCGACACATTCGTTAACTTCCCGCAATTGTACTCACGCTGCTGGCCTTGTCGCGTTCTACCCGCCCTTAAACGATAGTGATTTCACACTAAGAGCACTAAGAAAACAGATAATTCACAGCATGACAAATCCCCCTTCCCCACCTCATCGAGCAATAGCCCGATTGGTAGGAAGGGGGAATAAAGAGGTTTAGCGCTCTAGGCAGGCGCCGGAGGCTCTAGCCCTCTGCATCCTCAGACAAGGAGATGATGCCGTAGTCGAAAGCGTGGCGGCGGTAGACCACGGATGGCTTGTTGTTTTCCTCATTGACAAAGAGGAAGAAATCGTGACCAACCAGCTCCATCTCACTCAAGGCATCGTCCACGCTCATCGGGGTGGCCGGGTGTTCCTTGGTGCGCACGATCTGGCCGGGGCGAACATCCTCGACGGTCTCGGCATAAGGATCAACCAAGCGCTCTTCCTTGGCGCGCTGTGCTTCTGCCTCCGCAACCATCTCGGCGGCGATTTCGCCGGTGCCCTTCTGTGCGCGGTGGCCGCCCTTGACGTATTCACGGCGCACCTTCACCTTGCGCAGGGAGCGTTCCATCTTCCCCATCGCGGTTTCCAGCGCTGCGTAGAAGGAGTCTTCCTTAGCCTCTGCGCGGGCGATGTGGCCTTTACCGGTCGCAGTGATCTGGATGCGGTCGGACTCTGCTTCGCGGCGTGGGTTTGGCTCGTGCTGCAACTCCACGTGGAAGAAGGTCAATGTGGGATCAAGGCGTTCAATCTTGGCCAGCTTTTCATTGACGCGCTCTTGGAAGTGTTCCGGAACTTCAACGTTACGGCCCGTAATCGTTACCTGAGCATTATTTGGCTGGGACATTGAGATGCCTCCCTTTGGTAGTGGGGACTAGAAACAATCACAGTAACTGTTCCTCTGTGACACCTTTAATAATACCAGTGGTTATGACCTGATGGCATTAGGGGGTAACACCGTGCACCCTACTGTGTGATGTACCTTAAGCATCTGCGAAGGCCAATGCCCCATAGACTGTGGCGCCGGCGGCGCGTAGGGCCGCCATACTGGCCGCAAGGGTGGCGCCGGTGGTTATAACGTCATCGACAAGCAGCGCCGGCTTACCGTTCACTGGGGCGCAAACCCCCACTCGCCCCTGTAGATTCGCCCATCTATCCTGCGCATTGAGCTCAGATTGATCCTCGGTATTCGCACCCATGATAAGCGCCTCCCGCACCTGCAGGGACCGTTGCCGGCGCGCCGCACCCTGGCACACGGCCGTCACGGGATCGCCGCCGCGCCTGCGCGCAGAGCGGCGACGAGTAGGTGCCGGCACTAGGCACAGCTCGCGGGGAATCTCGCCGCGGGCAGCCAAGTGCGCCACGCCCGCGGCCACCACCGCACCGATATAATCGCGCACCTCCCTATTGCCCTGTTCCTTCATGCTGATGATGATATTTCGGCGAATGTCCGAATAGGACCCCAGGGCAAATACCGGTGCCCCGAGCAGCCGCGGGCGGCTTACCAGGTAAGGAGGCTGGCGCAGGTGCTCCCGGCACTGCGCACACAAGACATGTCCGGGCGTGCGGCACCCCGCACACGCACGCGGAAAAATCAGTTCTCGCACGCTCACTGCGCACCACCGCCCCATCCCCGAAAGGCCTTTGCGGCGGCGCCACCTAGAGCGCAACCGCCTTCTAATCGGACACGATAGGCGAAGAACGCCGGCCCTGCAGGCCAGGCACCTCGCGCCAGTTCACCTCATCTACCACCGTGGCGGGAAGTTCCAACATGGCATGGGAATCCGTTATATAAAGCTTTGACGGCGAGGTCGCCACCGCGACTACTGGGGCGGTGATATTACCCGTCGGCATGGTAGATGCCGAAGAACCATCCTGCTCGATGCGCCATACCGGCGACTGACCAGAGGAGGTACCGACGATGAGCGAGCCATCGTTATTCCAATCCAGCGATAATGCCGAACCAGAGACCTCTGGACCCACCTCGCGGGCGTTGACGATGCGCTTATCGCCGCTGCTGGATTGGGCTACCGCAGCGATATAGACGTGGCCGTCAATGATCATCGCCGCGCGTGCGCCGCTATGGGAGAGCCGGATAACGGAGATTTCGCCCTCGATCTCATCAATGCTGCGGGCATCAACCTCGGATTCCGAAATCCGCCCGGTGGTCTTGGAACGCACGACGCGCACGATGCGGTCACCATCGACCACCGTCCAGGCGGCCTGCCCGTTGAATTCGAAGGTGGGCCGCGCCAGCGTCTTGCCGTCGACCGAGTCCTGCATGACGGAGCCGATTTCGCCCATTTGCAACTTGAAGTTACCACTAGACTTCCGGCTGACCGCCGCAATCATGCCGGAGTCGGTGACATCGACTGACTGCACATTGCCGCTCGAGCCCAAGGCACCAGTGATCGGCTCGGCCACCCCACTATCGACTTCCAGCACGTTGCCCTCGTTCAATGCGTACAGCGTGGACAGGGAATTGCTATTGATCTTGGGGTTATAGTCAGCAAAATCATCCACGCTGACTGTATCCATGCCTTCTACCAGGTTGCTGCCATCGGCCTTGACCTTGAAGGGGCCGATATGTCCGGCATCAGAAAGCGTCCAGACCAATTGCGCGGCAAAGCGGGTGCGGTCATTTTCATCCAGATCTGACAAGCCCTCGAACTGGTAGCCGTTTTCATTATCGTAGCCAGCAAAGGTGACCTTTTCATCCGCTGCCCGGCGGGTAGCCGGGGCAATGCTGCTGGACGGGCCTTCCATCAAGAGGGTAATCAGAGTGGACTCGGATTCTTCGCTGCCTTTATAGAGCCACCGGCGATCCGGGACGAGGACGTCATCGGTTTGTTTATAAAAATAGAGCGATTGCGGGGTGTAATGATTGCGCAGCTCATTGCGCTCAATAACCAATCCTGCCGGCAGCCCATTAATAAGCCACTGGTCATCCACCATTTTCATATCGATGGTAGCTTCGTAGCCTTCATTTTCCGGCACATACGCCCCACCGGATTTAAGCCGTCCAATGATGGTGCCCCGCACATTAAATGAGCGCACATCCTCCGCTGTGTTTTGTTTCTTATCGGGTGCGGTCACGATATCCAGGCTATCGACCACCATGACATCGCCCGAGGCATCCCACGCCCCGCGGGCGGTCTCCGTGAGGAATCCACGGGCCGCATCGTGATCATTGGTGGGAACGGCCGCAGCTCGGTAAAAATCGCGCAGGGTAAGGTCCGGGTCTGCCCCCACCTCTGGGGCAATGACTTCTTCCGGGCCATCGGGCTGATTGTGGTAGGTACCTACGACTTGGGGGCTCGTATCGTGCGGCAAGGTTGAGCAACCGGAAACAAAGCCCAGCACCGCCACCGCGCCCACTGCGGTGCTCCGCCGCCACAATCCGTTGCGTACGACCGAATTCATTTATATATCCCCCTTAAAATCTGGCGCCTTATAGGAGCGCCTCTCTGGCGACGCGGCCCCGCGATTGTGCTCGCGTTCGGAGGGCCACAGGATTCCGTCACCATCTGACTCAGCTGCGTCAGCGGAGTCATCGTCGATGCCAATTCCACGACCTACCACTGAGCTATTGCTTGGCGATGCCCCACCAGCGGACGCTCCGCCCTTATCTTCCGCTGCACCATCCTCCGTTGCATCAGCTTCCGCTTCCCCAGCTTCCTCGGTACTAATATCCGCGTTACTAGCATTCGCGGCGCCAGTTGCGCCGCTGGGGTCGGTGGTAGCAGGGGCATCGGCAAGCGCAGCGTGCCCAGAGTCTGAAGCTGTGCCTGGGGCACCTGGAATCTCGCGGGAAATGGGCTCATCACCAATCTCGGTATTCGGCTCGCGCGGGATGATGAGGCGGAAACGGGAACCATAGCCGAATACGCCAAAGGCATCGAGCGTGCCGCCATGCAGGGCTGCATCCTCGCGGGCGATGGCAAGGCCTAGCCCGGTGCCGCCGGAGTGGCGCTTGCGGGAAGAATCCGCGCGCCAGAAGCGGTTGAATACTAGTTCTTCTTGTCCTGGTTTCAGGCCCACGCCGTGGTCCGTAACGGCCACGCCGACGGCCTTATCTGTGGTGGCAATATCGATCACCACAGGTTTGCCCTCGGAATGGTCGATGGCATTGGCCAAGAGGTTGCGCAAAATACGCTCGATGCGGCGCGAATCGGCCTGGATGGTAATCCGCTCGTCCGGCATATTGCGAACGACCTCCACGTCGAGCTCCTGCGCCAAGTGCTCGACCTGGCGGTAGGCAGCGTCCACGCAAGAGCGCAGGTCAATGGCCGTGGTGGATAAGTCCGCCACGCCGGCATCGTGGCGGGAAATCTCCAACAGATCCGCCAGCAGCTCCTCGAAGCGGTCCAGCTCCCTGGACATGAGCTTGGAGGCACGCTGCGCGCCCGCGGGCAGGCTATCGGCCTCGGATTCAATGAGGTCTGCGGCCATACGCACGGTGGTAATGGGTGTGCGCAGCTCATGCGAGACATCGGAAGTAAATTGCCGCTGCAAATCGCCGTATTCCTCTAGCTGCGCAATCTGGGAGGATAATTTATCCGCCATATTATTAAAGGAGGCGGCAAGCCGGCCCATCTCATCGTCCCGGTCCACGGCCATGCGCTCCTTAAGGTGGCCGGCGGCCAGGCGCTGGGCAATGCGGGACGCGGACTTAATCGGGGTAATGACCTGCTGGGTAGCCAACCAGGCAATGCCCACCAGCAAGACCACGACCACCACGCCGGCTGCAGAGAGCAACCCGCGCATAAGCGCCATCGTGGATTCTTCCGATTCCATGGAAAGCGCCAGGTAGACCTGCAAATTCGGAATCTCTGCATCAGTGGGCGTGCCCACCATGAGCGCGTTATAGTAATCGCCATTGCCGCGCGGGACAGGGTAATACTGCTGCGCAATCTGGTCCTGGCCCACCATCTGCCGCATTTGTTCCGGCACCGGGAAATCCTCCGGTGAGGTGGTGATGGATCCATCCTGGTTTTCCACCACGATGACGGGTTCATAGACCGCCTGCGCATCGCCTTGTTGCGCAGAGAGCTGATCCAAAGAAGCGCGGGCGGAATTGATGCGCACCTGCACCGAGTTAGCGGAGCTGGTGGCATCGATTTGCTGCTCTACCGCCGTGCGGGCGCGCTCGAGTTCCTGCAGCGCCACGTCTTCTTTTTGGGATACCAGCCGCTGGGTCAGCACAGAGACCAAGGCGTAGGCCAAGATAATCATGACCACCGAGGAGGCGACCACAATCATGCCGATAACGCGCGCCTGCAATGAGGTGCGCAGCGTATCTACTATGGCGTCACGAATGCGCCGCACGCGGTCCAGAATTCTGATGCTTCCTTACTCCCCGGCGCCAGCCTTGCCGGTCTTATACCCCACGCCGCGCACCGTCAGCACGATCTGCGGATCTTCCGGATCGTGCTCGATCTTCGCGCGCAGGCGCTGCACATGCACATTAACCAAACGAGTATCGGAGGCATTGCGGTAGCCCCAGACGGATTCCAGCAGTGACTCGCGGGTATGCACCTGCCCTGGGTGCCGCGCCATTTCCAGCAGGAGATCGAACTCCAACGGGGTCAGGTTCAATTCGGTGCCATCGGTACGACGCACCGTATGTTCCGGCACGTCGATGACCAGATCGGCAACCTCAAGGGTTTCCGGTTCCGCGGAGTCAGTGCGGCGCAGGCGCGCCCGAATGCGGGCGATGAGCTCCTTCGGCTTAAAGGGCTTGGTGATGTAGTCATCCGCGCCAGATTCAAGGCCTAAGACCACATCCACGGTATCGGTTTTAGCGGTAAGCATGACAATAGGCACCGCGGACTCGCGCCGGATGGTGCGGCAGATATCCACACCATTCATGCCCGGCAGCATGAGGTCCAAAAGGATGAGATCCGGTTCGTGCTGGCGGAAGGCAGGAACGGCATCGTTGCCATCCATGACGGGGACGGGATTGAGTCCCTCAGATTCAAGGACAATGGTCAGCATTTCCGAAATCGCTGGATCATCATCCACAACCAAAATCGTTGGCGCCACGTTTTAATCTCCTACAAGGTCATTTATTGCTGCCGTAATAGTATCCGCATCGGCGGTGGCGATCCAGCGCCCGCCCCACCCGGACTCGACTAGGCGCCGGTAGGCGGCGGCGGTGCGCTCCTGCAATCCCCCATCGCGTTCATAGTGGTCGCGCTCGCGGGTAGAATCGCTAGCGGCTCGGGAGTGCGCTCTTGCCGATGCCACCTCCACCGCCGTATCCACATACACCTGCAGGTCTGCTTGTGGCAGGCCCAAGGTGCCAAATTCTAGGTCATAGACCCATTGGAAGAGGCTATCGTCGCGCAACCGGGCCGCGGAATAGGCAGCGTTGGAGGCTACATAGCGGTCTAGGATCACTACCTCGCGCGTTTGCTTCGCCGCCAGCAATTCCTCTTTTACCCCAAAGCGGTCGAGGGCGAAAAGCGTGGCCATACCGTAGGCCGAATCCGTAAGGTCGCCCATCTTTCCGTAGAGCGCCTCGCGCGCAAGCTGCGCGTGGATGGAGGTCTCATAACGCGGAAAGGAAACGGTTTTTACTGGGACTTGGAGGGCGTCCCGCACTGCGGTCGCAAGTGTATTTTTTCCGGCGCCATCAATGCCTTCAATGCTTATAAGCATGGTGAGATATGCAGAATCCTTTCTGCTCCTAGGCGGCGCCAGCGGCACCGAGGGAGGTGGGTTTTAAGAAAGCGCCTCGATAAACGGTTCCACGTCGTAGTCTTCTTCGACGGTATCCAGGATCTCAAGGGCATTTTCGGTCAGGGTATCGTCAACGGTTCCCACCAAGTCCCTAATATAGGGGTAGTCTTCAACGGTTTCGCTGGCGCTGAACGGCGCGCCCGCCCAAATGGCGGCGATCGTGGCCGCAGCGTGGGCGTTGAGCTGTTCTTCCTCGGTTAAATCGTTCTTGCTGCGAGCCACCTCGCAGGCATCCTGTACTGCGCGGATTACCCCTTCTTCATCGAGGTTTGCCAATTCATCTAGAAAATCCACGTTGAGATCGGTGCTAAAAATCTCTTCGTCCCAGCTGCTCATTTCTCACTCCTTCGACGGGTTTAGCGCCATTTATACACGCTTTTGCGGCGCAGAAAAATCGGGCATGAAAAGGATTGCATTGAAAATCCACTGTCCCATTTGAGCTTTGTTCACATATCACGGATTCTAAAGGCTGTCGCGAAAATTCCAATGCATGATACTCTCGTTATCAACTTGTTACCCACCCTATGTAACTAAGAAAGGAGAGCACGATGAAGCCAGATTCACGTCGCGTGTACGTGTTCATCGTGCTCGGCCTTATCGCCGCCGTCGTCGTGGGAGTGGGCGTGTGGCGCATGAGCACGCCGAGCGCCCGTTACTCCAACGCCGCGAATGAGTCCCCTACCTCTAGCGTGGCACCAAAAAATACTTCCGCTGAAGAATCGACGACATCGTCGACACATAAGAAGCCTTCGCCGGAAAACTCCACCTCCGCAGAGTCTAATTCAGGCGCTGGTGAATCGGACCATCAGCGCCCGCAATCGACGGACCCATACTTGGCGCCCAATGCCGTCACGCATCCCCACGCGGCTACCCGCCCTACCAAGGTGTACCGCCCCGGAAATGTCTACTCTCCAGACGCTTCCGCTAATAACGCCCCGTCCGCCCAGGGCGGCCAGGCTCCGCAGAATGGTAACGGTGCCGGCACCATGCAGGCAGCGCCGGATAATCCCAGCAAGCCGGATAACTTAGCACCGTCTTCCCCGGCACCAAGCTCACCAGCTCCATCTTCTGCTCCAAGCGAGGGGAAGCCAGGTCAAAGTGAACAGGGTGGAGAGTCCGGAAAACCGGTAGAGCCCGCCGGATCCGATAACCCGGAGTCGCCATCAACGCAGGCCCCACAAAAGTCATATACCAACGGGAGCGCGCAGCGCACCCCGTCTGCTCGTAATGCCACCACAGAGGATCACGGTGCGGGAACGAGCGCGCCTTCTAGCGCACCGCAGGCGAAAAATAAATCCCACGCCAAGCCGGAAGCAACCGGGAAGCCTGCCACTACGCAACAGACGGGAAACCAAGAGCCCACGGATCTCCCGGCAACGGGAAGCTCTGCCGCGGGATCTTCCGCTGCGCGTTAAGTCCTCTATGCGGCTAGCGCAACTGGTACCAAGGAGTTAGTCTCGGCCCAAATGCCGCCAACACCTAAAAGTGCCCCCTTGCTGGGATTTTCTAGCAAGGGGGCACAGTTATAAGACCTATTAGACTCGGGCGACGAATAATTGCGCCGTGCGGTCCTCAGGACTTGACTCATGTACAGCGTGAGCTTGGGCGGTAACCACACCATCGGAGGCCGGCAGCCATGCGGCTTGGCCCGGAGAAAGGATCAATTCCTCGCCCGCGGCATTGCGAAGGTTAAGGGAACCAGCGGTGCACAAGGCGATGGTGGGGCCGTCATAATCGAGGTCGACGGAAGAATCGGGCCCGAGCTCGGCGCGATCAAGCAGAAATTCATCGATGGGCACCGGATAGGACCAAGCCTCGGCACCATGGACGTTATCCTGGTTCCGCTTATCTTTTTGCTGCACCCGCGGCTCATTGGCGGCCGCATAGGTCAGGACCTTCACCAACTCCGGCACATCCACGAATTTCGGGGTCAATCCGCCGCGCAAGACGTTATCGGAATTGGCCATTATTTCTACGCCAAGTCCGGAGACATACGCATGGAGCTGCCCGGCGTCGAGGTAGACGGCCTCACCTGGGGCAAGCTCGATGTGGTTGAGCAAGAGCGCGCCAAGCACGCCAATATCGCCAGGATAGCGGTCATTCAGGTCCACCACCGTAGCCATGACCCGCGCCTTCCAATCCTTCGGGTCGGCGGAAATCAGGCGCTCGCCGGCGGCAATGATGGCCTTAATAAGCTCCTTGCGCTTGGCCGAAGGGATGGTAATCCACGTGGTGAAAAGCACCCGGAGGTTGGCGGATTCGGAGGATTCCGCGGGGTCATCGTCAAGCATGGCAAGATAACGCTCAAGCTCTGGGCACTCCAAGGCGGCAAAGAGCTCGCGGGTTTGTGCTAGGGGACGGAACCCGGCCATGGCGTAGAAATCCGAGAGCGCCACGATAAGTTCCGGCTTGTGGTTATCGTCCTTGTAATTGCGATTTGCGGCCTGCAGGGCAATACCCGCCTCGTTTTCGCGGGAGAAGCCCTCTTCGGCCTGCTCCTTGGAGGGGTGGGCCTGCAAAGATAGCGGGTCTTCGGCGGCGAGAATCTTCAACAAAAACGGCAGTTTTTCGCCGTATTCTTTGTAGACTCGCGTACCCAACTGACCTTCTGGATCCTCCGCAATCACCTCGTTGAGAAGCTGGCCTTCCACCGTGGAAGGATCACCGGGGTGGGCACCAAACCAGAGTTCAGCTACCGGCTTTCCTGCGGCTTCTTCGCCCCGCAGCTCAGGGATGAGGGTGCGTGATCCCCAGGAATAGTTGCGGATTGCGCCTTCCAGTAATTGCATATATTTCTATCCTTTAGAAATCTCGTAGGCGGTCGCGGCAAAACTCCGCGTAATAAGCTGCAGCGAGCGGGCAAGGTGCCCTAGGCCCGGTTCCGGGTCGGTGCTGCGGACTGCAAGCGAGTTGGGCAGGTTCGCCTCTTCCTGCCCCCAGAAAATCACTTTTAAGGGTATCAAAGGTGCCTCCGCGCCAGCACCGTCGATAAAGGGATCGTAGAAAAGGTCATCGGCCGGCGTGGACGCCGTGCTGGATTCGGCGTCTCGGTCGAGTGCGCCACTCAGGTCAGCGGGCTCGACGAAGGTCCCGGGCAGCCCGTGCACGGCCCAGATAGTCGCGGCCATGCGGGCGACCAGGGTATCGATGTGCACGCGCTCACGGCGCTCGGCATATGCATAGGGATCGATAACGCAAGAATGGATAATCCGCGCAACCTCTGCGTATTCGCGCAGCTGCCGTCCCGGATTGATGGCATCATCGCGCTCTGGAGAAAGCTGCTCGATTTCGCGGTCCACGGCGGCGGCGAGGTCCTCTAGCTCCTCGCGCACCGCATGCGGGGAGGTATGCACGATGCTGCACAGCGCGTATAGGGCCGTGATAAATCGCGCCGGCGAGCAGCCCTCTGCGGTGGGAAGCGACGGGGCAATCAGGGTGTCCTCTGGGCAATCCTCTACCAAGGGACCGCTTGCCGGGCCCACCAGAATTGTGGTGGCGCCGCGCTGGCTCGCGGCAATGAGTGCGCGGGAGGCCCAATCGCATTCTGCGGGCTCGCCCACTGCCACGACGATATCGAGCGCGCCCACGTACTGCGGCAGCGATTCCGTCACCACCAGCGGGATGCGCAGCGGTTCGGCCAAGCCGACGCCGAGGTGCGCTGCCTCGCGGGCGATGGCGTCGGTGGGTAATATGACCAAGGAGCGCGGGTTGAGCCCGTTTAAGATTTCACCCCAGCGCTCCACTTGCCCGGCGAGCAGACGAATCTGCGCACCCTCGTGGGCGACATCAAAAAATCGCACCGTTTCGGTGTCATAGGTGGAACCATCAGTGAAACCGTTATCCATATCGCTCTAGCATAGTCGGGCTCCCACTAAGATGGTGCGGCATGACGTCAGCACAGATTCATCCCGTATCCCTTATCGGTGGCGGCCCCGGCGCGTGGGACCTGATTACGGTTCGCGGCATGCGCGCCTTACAGGAGGCCGAGGTCATCTTGACCGATCACCTAGGCCCTGCCCCGCAGTTGGATAAGCTCTGCGATATTTCCGCAAAGGAGCTTATCGATGTCTCCAAGCTGCCCTACAAGAAGTCGATTACGCAGGACAAGATCAATGAGCTGCTCATCGAGCATGCCCAAGCCGGGCGGAAGGTGGCGCGGCTCAAGGGCGGCGATCCTTTCGTGTTCGGCCGCGGCTTTGAAGAGGTACAGGCCCTAGCCCAGGCATCTATCCCCACCACCGTGATCCCGGGAGTGACCTCCGCTATTTCCGTGCCTGCAGGCATTGGCATCCCCGTCACCCAGCGCGGCATGGTCCACGGCTTTACCGTCGTATCGGGCCACCTGCCTCCGGGGCACGAGAAGTCCCTCGTGGATTGGCACGCCCTGGCCCAATCCGGCGCGACCTTATCCATTATCATGGGCGTGAAAAATGCCCCGGCGATTGCCAGGGCATTGCAAGACGGCGGGCTTGCTGGGTCGACGCCGTGCGCGATTATCCAGGAGGGCACCCTGAACACGCAGCGGGAATTTCGCTGTGAACTAGCGCAACTTGCGCAGACGATGGAGGATCATAATGTCTCCTCCCCCGCCGTCTATGTCATTGGCGAGGTTGCCGGCCTCGGCCCAGCCGGGGATTAGGCCTTATCCGCCTGCGGTGCGGAGTCCTCCACGATGCTCACGTCCTTGGAGGCACCGGCCGCGTTGTGCGCAAAGCCTGCGGCATGAAATTCCGCGTGTGCCTTGGTCTCGGCGTTCTCGGCTTCCAGCTCCCTTACGCGAGCAGCCCGGGTAGCCCGCGCGCCGTGGATGGTAGCGGAAATACCCACGCCGAGAATCATGACCATGAGCAGCGGGGAGACGAAGCCCGGCACCGTCAGCCCGAAGTAGGTTTCTAGCCCGCCTAAGACCTTGCCGATATTCAGCGCCACGATAGCCGTACCCACGAGGCCACCGAGGACTACCGGCTCAATCCGGGAAATCACCCATGCCGCAATCGGCGCGGCAATGGAACCACCGATGAGCAGGGCCAACACGGCGGAGAGGTTGGCGACGATATCCTGCCACAATCCAACGACGAAGCCGAGGGTGGCGCCCAGTGTGACCAGGAATTCGGCGGTATTTACCGTGCCGACGATGCGGCGAGGCTGCTCGCGGCCAATTGCCATAAGCGTCGAGGTAGACACCGGACCCCAGCCGCCGCCACCGGTGGAGTCAACGAAGCCGCCAACAGAACCGAGCCCGATCAAAAATGGGGTGGAATGGCTGCGTTTTTGTACGAACTTCGCCCGGCGCGGGCGGGAAAAGCGCCAGATGAGGTTGCTGCCGATGGCCACCAGGATGAGCGCGGTAATGGGAGCGGCCGCATCGGTGGAGATATTGGAGAGCACGGTGGCGCCGATAAACGCCGCGATGGCACCCGGCACGCCCAGCCGGAAGACGGGTTTCCAATCCACATTGCCAAAGCGGGCGTGGCTGAGGCCAGACATTGCAGTCGTCCCCAGTTCCGCGGTGTGGACTACGGCGGAGGCTTGGGCGGGTCCCAGGCCCGCCAGGAGGAGGATGGTGGTTGAGGTAACGCCGAAGCCCATGCCGATGCCGCCATCGACAAGCTGGGCGGCCGCACCGGCCACGGCGATTAAAATAAGGGTTAGCATGGAACACCGACCTCCTGGGCGATGTGATAGTGAGCAGCAACGATGCCAGCGAGATCGGTACCAAGAACGGGATCGACGGTGACATTGCTGGGGGTAGATGACAGTGGTTTAAGAAGCAGTCCTGCGGTAACAAACAGCGGGATAACCCGCATTCGCGCAGTGCTTCTTGCCAATGCATGAATGTCATTGCTGCCACCGCGGGTGGCGAACGCGGCCGTGGCGGGTACACCGGTGAGCTGGGATACCCGAGCGGCGAGCCGGTGGATGGAGTCATTGGCCGCAGCATCAGAGGAACCAACGGAGTAGATGACGTGGTGGGTATCCCCAGACCTGGCGCGTGCGGCGAGCACCGCCGCCAATTCCGCTTCTGCGGCTTCCCGCCTGCCCACATCTCGTACGGCACGCCCTCCGCCTAAGCACTCACCTTGCACCAAGCGCAGGCCTGAAGTCTGTTCGGCCGCAGCGATAACGCGGGGAACGTCAACGCGCTGGTGGTAACCCTGCGTAAAGAGCAATGGAATGACTACGGCCGTATCCTCCCCGCAACGAGCGAGATCGACCGCAGCGGCGGTGAGATCGGGAGTATTGAACTCCAGGTGCGCCGCACGATAAGCCGGTCGGCCTGGTATCGCGGCGGCAGCGGTCTGGGTGAGCCGTTCAATGCCGGCGGCGGCGCCCGAGTGGCGCGAGCCGTGGGACAAGGTAATGAGTGCGGTCATGGTGCATCCTTAATCCACTGGAGCCGTGGAGTGTCCGCGGCGGGCTAGGGAGCGCTGCAGGGCCTCAGTGGAAGAGACTGCTGGGGCCGGTGCTACGGGGGCATCATCTTGTCCGTGGAAGCGGACCGAAAATACGCGCAGGCACTCCTGGCAATTCCAGGCAAAGTCGTCTTCTTCATCGGGGAAAAGATCAGTGCCGGCGCAGTACGGGCAAAAGGTGGGGTGATTGCGATTGGGATTAGGTTTTCGGCGAAAATTCACTGCAGATCTTCCTCCTCGGCGCGCAGTACCCAGTGGCGGAACTGCTCGCCTTCTTCGCGTTGTTCCTTGTATTTATTGACCAGCCGGATGACGTAGTCCGGTACTTCATCGGCCACGACCTTGTGACCGCGGAGCTTGCGGCCCCAGTCGGGGGAAAGGCCGAGGGCGCCGCCCAAGTGGACCTGGAATCCCTCGACGCGGTTGCCATCGGCATCGGTGACAATCTGACCTTTAAGCCCGATATCGGATACCTGGGAGCGCGCGCACGCATTGGGGCAGCCATTGAGTGCGATGGAAATGGGCACATCCAAATCCCCCAGGGTGTCCTCGAGGATGTCCACCAATTCGATGGCACGGGCCTTCGTGGTCACGTGCGCCAACTTGCAAAATTCCAGACCAGTGCAGGAAATGACGCCGCGGCGGAACTCCGTGGGCTGGGAATACAGGCCCGTTTCATCCAGCGCACGCGAGAGCGCCGGAATATCGTCTTCCTCCACATCGAGGAAGAGCAATTCCTTCATCGGGGTGGTACGGATGCGCGAGATGCCGAACTTTTCTGCCACATCAGCAATGGCAATCAGCTGTTCGCCCGTTGCATGGCCCACGGTAGGTTTCACGCCGACGTAGAATTTGCCGTCCTTTTGCTTGTGCACACCTAGGTGATCGCGGCTGCCGGGATTGACCTCGAGCGGGATGCCATCGGCCAACGGCTTCTCCAGGTACTCCTCCTCGAGGACCTGCCGGAACTTTTCGATGCCCCATTTAGCCACCAAGAACTTCAGGCGCGCGCGATTGCGATTGCGGCGGAAACCGTAGTCGCGGAAGATGCTGACCACGCCGGCCCATACTTCCGGCACGCGCTCGAGTGGCACCCACGCGCCTAATGACTGCGAGAGCATGGGGTTGGTGGACAGTCCCCCGCCCACGAAGCAATCGAAACCGGGGCCGTATTCGGGGTGGTTGACGCCTACGAAGGCAACGTCTTGAATTTCGTGCGTAACGTCCTGGCGCGCATTGCCGGAAATAGCGGTTTTGAACTTGCGGGGAAGGTTATGGAACTCCTCGCGCGGTAAGTAATTATTCTTGATTTCCTCGATAGCTGGGGTGGCATCGATAATCTCATCTTCGGCCACTCCTGCGACCGGCGAGCCCAAGATGACGCGCGGCACATCGCCGCACCCCATCAAAGTGCCAAGGCCCACAGATTCGAGTTTGTCCCAGATGGTGGGCACATCTTCGATCTGAATCCAGTGCAGCTGGATATTCTGCCGGTCTGTAAAGTCCGCGGTAGAGCGAGCATAATCGCGCGAGATTTCTCCCACCGCGCGCAGCTTGGCCGGATCAGCGCGGCCGCCATCGAAGCGCACGCGCATCATGAAGTATTCATCTTGCAATTCTGCATTAGACAGCTTGGCGGTCATCTCCCCGCCCAAGTTCTGATTGCGCTGCGTATACAGCCCCAACCACTTAAAGCGCGGCGCTAAATCCTCCGGTGGGATGGAGGAAAATCCCTGCTTAGAGTAGATGTCTATTACGCGCTGCTTGGCAGAAAGGCCACCATCGTCCTGCTTGATGGCCTCATCGTTATTCAACGGTTCCTTACCGTCAATTTTCCATTGGCCCTCGGGCTTATTGGCGCGTGGCTTGCGTTTGGTCGTCGTTGCGGTAGCCATAATGTGGTGTAGACCTCCCTTTCAAAGCGTTGAAGGAAAACCTACCCGTCTACAGTTTACAGACAAAGCGGTCTGTTTTATTTTCACTCTCGTCAGCTCTGTGACCAGCGCATTAAAGGCATTTAATAAAGAATCTAATTATCCCACTTGTGTACAAACAGACCATACGGTTCACTCTGTTAAGAGAAATCCCGCACTCAACCACCACAAATAGACCATCTAGTCTATTTATATCTATCCGTTGAGGAACCCTGTTTCCCTTCACATTGCCGCGGGAGAATACGCACACTAGAAAGGCAGATTTACCGTGTCAGACAAACCCTTAAACGTAGCCGTCATTGGTGCCGGTCCTGCCGGCATTTACGCCTCCGACATTCTGGTGAAAAAGACCGGCGGAAACGTGCGCATCGATCTCATTGAGCAAATGCCCGCGCCCTTCGGTCTCATCCGCTACGGCGTGGCCCCTGACCACCCACGCATTAAAGGGATCATTAATTCCTTGCACCGCGTCTTAGATACGGAGCAGATTCGCCTGCTGACCAACGTGCACATCGGCCGCGATATCACGGTTGATGAGCTCCAGCAGCACTACGATGCCGTCATCTTCGCCACTGGCGCCGTAGGCGATCGCCACCACGATATCCCTGGGGCACAACTGCAGGGAGTGCACGGCGCCGGTGAGTTCGTGGGCTTTTATGACGGAAATCCGCGTTTTGAGCGCGAGTGGGATCTCTCCGCCAGCGAGGTCGCCGTCATCGGCGTGGGCAATGTGGGACTGGATGTCTCACGCATTTTGGCCAAGACGGGCGATGAGCTCAAGGTGACCGAAATCGCCGATAATGTCTACGATTCGCTGGCACAAAATAAGGCAGAGACCGTACGCGTCTTCGGGCGCCGCGGGCCCGCCCAAGCCAAGTTCACCCCGCAAGAGCTCAAAGAGCTCGACCATTCGGAGAACATCAATGTGGTCGTCTCCCCCGAAGATATTGATTACGACGAGGCCTCGCTAGAGGCTCGCGCTTCCAGCAAGTCTACGGATTTGGTCTGCCAGGTTCTTGAGCAATATGCCATTCGCGATCCCAAACAGGCCCCGCATACGCTGCAGATCCACCTCTTCGAGCAGCCGGTGGAGATCCTCGGTGAGAACGGCCGAGTCAGCGGGATTAAAACGGAGCGCACCGAGCTGACCGGCGATGGCAGCGTGCGCGGGACGGGTAAATTCACCACGTGGCCAGTGCAAGCGGTCTACTTTGCCACGGGCTACCGCTCGGACGCCGTGGATGGCGTGCCATTTAATAGCGAGAAAAACGTCATCAACAATGACGGCGGCCACGTCATCGACGAAGAGGGCGCCATCGTGCCCGGCCTCTACACCACCGGCTGGGTAAAACGCGGGCCCGTGGGCCTGATTGGCAATACCAAGTCCGATGCCAGTGAAACCATTGGCATGCTGCTTGATGATGCCGCCGCGGGCACCCTACCGTCCCCCACCGTCGGCGATATCACCGAGGCCTTCGCAGATAAGGGCATCGACTACCTCACGTGGCAAGATTGGCAGCGCCTCGATGCCGCTGAGCGCGCTTTGGGCGAGAGCGAAGGCCGCGAGCGAAAGAAGTACGTGGAGTGGGAAGACATGGTCGCCCACTCCCGTGCGCAGTAATTCAGTAATTAACACCTGATGATGGCGAGGACCTCGTCTACGATCTGCTGGACCTCTTCAGAGGTCTTCGCCTCAACATTGAGTCGCAGCAGCGGCTCGGTATTGGAAGCGCGCACATTGAACCAGGCATCCGTGCCCTTGAGCTCGACCGTAACGCCATCGAGCTCATCGACGGATTCAATCTTATCCGCCAGCTCATCGAGTACCGCCTGGGTGGCGGCCTTTTGATCCGCCACGGTGGAGTTGATCTCCCCGGAGGCCTCATAGCGGGAGTATTCCGCCATGAGCTTGCTCAAAGGCTTATCCGTCTGCCCCAGCGCGGCTAGCACGTGCATGGCCGCCAGCATGCCGGAATCGGCATTCCAGAATTCTTGGAAGTAGTAGTGCGCGGAGTGCTCGCCGCCAAAGGCCGCCTTGTGCTCGGCCATTTGAGCCTTGATGAAGGAGTGGCCCACGCGCGTGCGCACTGCGGTACCGCCCTTTTCCGCGATGAGCTCCGGCACCGTCTTGGAGGTAATTAGGTTGTGGATGATGGTCGCGCCTGGAAATTTATCCAAGTAGCGGCTAGCCACCAGGGCGCAGATGGCAGACGGCGATACCGGCTGGCCCTTTTCATCCACCACGAAGCAACGGTCCGCGTCGCCGTCAAAGGCAAGGCCGATATCGGCCTTTTGCTCTACGGTGAATTTCTGCAGATCCTCTAGGTTCTTGGGATCCAGCGGGTTCGCCTCATGGTTGGGGAAGGTACCGTCGAGCTCGAAGTAGAGATCGCGGACATCAAAGGGAAGGCCATCGAAGACGGCCGGGACGGTGTGTCCGCCCATGCCATTGGCGGCATCGACGGCCACGACCAGCGGCTTGGACTCTTCCAGCGGCACGAGGTGGCGCAGGAAGTCCGCGTAACCAGTCAGGATTTCTTGCTCGGCGATGGCACCATTGGGGCCGTCGTAGTTTGGGGTGCCATCGATAAGCATCTGCTTAATCTCTTCCAGCCCAGTCTGTTGTCCAACGGGGACGGCACCGGCGCGGCAGAGCTTGATGCCGTTGTACTTCGCCGGGTTGTGGGAGGCGGTAAACATCGCGCCCGCGCACTCCATAGAACCCGCGGCATAGTAGAGCTCATCGGTGGAGGTAAGACCCAGCAGAGTCACGTGGAGGCCTTGGCTCACCACGCCTTCAGCAAAGGCTTGCGCCAGCGCGGGAGAAGACGGACGCATATCGTGGCCTACGGCCACGGTGTTTTCGCCTTCTTCGCGCAGGATTGCGGCGAAAGCGGCGCCAGTATCGCGCACGAAGTCTTCATCGATATCTTCGCCCACCACGCCACGGACGTCATAGGCCTTAATCACTGCATCAAGATGCTCACGAGTTCGCATACCTCGCAATAATACTCCCCGCCTGCGGGCAACTAGGGCAGTACTCCATCCGTGTCTGCAGCTAGCTAGCGCAAACTTTCACGGGCGCTGTGCCCAGCGCCCGTGGTTTAGTCAGACTCAGAGTCCGTGTCCTGCCTCTCGGCAGAATTATCTTCGCTGTGCGCATCGGGAACTACGGACAGGTGAGCGCGGCGGGCCTTTTTGGCATAGGCCACGCGGCGAGTGCGAAATACTGGGTGATTGGAATTGGCAGGATCAGCGCCATCGAAGGTGGCGGTGTAATCGATGGGATCTGCCCCGGAGCCGGCGCTGCGGTCATCGACAAGCCCCGTGGTTACCCTGCCGTCTTCCTTGACCGCCTGAGCCAGGGCCATAAGGTCATCATCCTCGTCGAGCTCAATGCGGTCTACGCGCACCAGCTCCCACCCCACCGGCGCAGAGATGCGGTCGCGGTGGGTGCTGCACAGATCCCAGCTATGCGGGTTATCCTCTTCTGCCAGCGGACCAACCACTGCGGTTTGATCCGCATATGCATAGGTCAACGTCGCCACGGCGGGTCGGCCGCAGCCTGGGCGGGAGCAATGGCGAGATTCAGTCACGGACAATAGTCTAAACCCTTGGTTGAGATTTAGATAGTACTTCCCCGGCGTGGCTGCACTTATTGCGCCGCCACCGAGCTTTAGAATCAACGCCATGACCGCCGCTCGCCCCCGCCCGCATATTCGTCCCGCCCGCGACCGCCACGGGCGCGGCCTGCACGGGCCCTTGCTACCGCAGCAAACCCCGCGCTACCGCAGCGCCCGCGAGCTCTTCGATGCCGCCGTCCTCGAGGCCTACGCACCCATTCAGCACGCCTTCGCCCCGCAATTGCGCGGGCTCGACCTTGCGGTAGATACCATCCCGCGCATGCGACTTTCGGCAGATATGACGGTGCTGCCAGATGAGATCATTGCTGATGGCCCAGTGCCGCTCGGCCGCATCGTGCCCGCCGGTGTCGACTCTGCTGGCACCCCCACTCGCGCCCGGCTCGTTATCTTCCGCATGCCCATTGAGCAGCGTGCCGTCACCTCCGCCGAGCGCGCGGAACTCCTCGGCACGGTCATTACCGCCCTGGTGGCCAATTACTTAAACCTCGCCCCAGAGGAGGTAGACCCGCGCTATAGCTGGTAGGGAGGTTTTCGCACCACAAAGAAAACTCTAGCCCTTGACCGCACCACTCAGGGGGCGCAGCCAAGGGCTAGAGCACACAACTTAATTAACCAATCTCGCGCTTAAGGCGGCGGCGTTCGCGGTCCGAAAGCCCGCCCCAAATTCCGAAGCGTTCATCGTGCTCCAGCGCGTATTCCAAGCATTCATCGCGCACCGCGCAGGCTTGGCAGATACGCTTTGCCTCACGGGTGGAACCTCCCTTTTCAGGGAAGAATGCCTCTGGATCCGTCTGCGCACACAACGCTTGATCCTGCCACTCCTGCTCGACGGCACCGAAGAGTTCATCGAGCGATACCTCTGCAGCAGCACCGCCACGGAGAATGGCGTTGTTATTAGCCATTTTGTCCACGCCTTTTCCTTTCTCCGAGGTTGGGTAATCCTAATCAGTGCAACCGACTGTACACGAGGCTGAAGTGCGGCTGAATCGCCGTCAATCCGCGAACCAATCCGTGAAAACAAGTGCGTCGGTCGCTGTTTCTTGCACTGATGTAATTTCACACCGGATCACTAAATATCGTCAACCTGAATTAGTGCCTTTTTCGCGCTTTATCGCAAAAACGCTGCACACGATCCCCATCCGTCACATTAGTAACACCCGGTGCCATCCGGGGGTGTAGGTAGGGGGTACTAGATATAGTGGTACCCGGTTTTTCTGTCAACAATTTTCAGAAACTTTCGGCGTGTCTCCCAAATCTCGACCGGGCAGGGATCACAAAGCCCTCCGCACCGCGCGGCGTTACCGAGCTGCAGGCGGTGCGGAGGGAAGGCGGCGGGCTCTTTAGGCGTCGGAGCTAAAGCGAATGCCGGCATCCGGGATGGTCACGCCGGGAAAGACTCGCATGCCGTCCACAAGCTCACAGCGGGCACCCACGTGGGCGCCTTCGCCGATGACGCAGTTTTCGATAACCGCATTGGCACCGATGTGGGCGCCAGAGGCAATGATGGAGTTGTGGATGATGGCGCCCGGTTCGATGCGCACGCCATCAAAGACCACCGTTCCCTCCAGGCGGGAGCCCGCGCCCACCTCGGATCCGCGGCCCACCGCGGTGCCAGATAGCAGCAGCACGCCGCCGGCAATTCCCGCAGAGGATTCCACGAGGGACTCGCCGGTGCGACCTTCCAACAGCGGCGATGGGGCGATGCCGCGCACCAAGTCGGAGGAGCCGCGGGTGAAGTCATCCGGGCGGCCCATATCGCGCCAGTAGGAGTTATCGACATGGCCGACGACCAAGCGGCCATCGGCAAGCAAGCCCGGGAAGGTCTCGCGCTCAACCGAGACCACGCGGTCTGCAGGGATGGACTCGATGACGGAGCGGTCAAAGACGTAGCAACCGGCATTGATCTGGTTGGTTGGTGGATCCTCGGTCTTTTCCAAAAAGGCCGTGACCCGGCCCTCAGAATCCGTGGGCACGCAGCCAAAGGCGCGCGGATCCGCCACGTTGAGCAGGTGCATGGTGACATCGGCACCCTTGTTGTGGTGCGTGGTCAAGATGCCCTCTAGATCCATGCCGGAAAGAACATCGCCGTTGAAGACCATGACGGTGTCATTGCGCAGCTTGTCATAGACGTTGCGGATGCCGCCGCCGGTGCCCAGCGCGGTTTCTTCCACCACGTATTCAATGTCCAGGCCAAGCTCCGAGCCATCACCAAAGTATTCCTCGAAAACCTCTGCCTTGTACGAGGTGGACATCACCACGTGCTCAATGCCCGCGGCCTTGATGCGGGCGAGCAGGTGCTGCAGGAACGGGTAGTTTGCCGTCGGCAGCATGGGCTTGGGCGTACCAATGGTCAGTGGGCGCAGGCGGGTACCGCGCCCGCCCACCAAAATCACCGCATCGGTGGTGGCACCATGAGTGGTGGCTGCTTCAGTCATAGTCATCCTTTGTATGCAGACAATCTTATTCTGAGGTTTTTCGAAGGTCAGTGTATGCGGCCGCGGCCAGAAACCAGGTCAACGGCACGCGCTTCAGGCCTCCGAATCTTTGGCCGTGCTAGCGCGAGCGGCCGTTACCGCGCCCCGCGCCTGCAATCCCAGCCACAGCGCGGCGCGCAGCGGGGCCTGCCACCACGCCGGGTGACGGTCCGCCTGGAAGCGATACGCGGAACTGTGGTGCGCGCGCAGCATCGCCCCGGCGTGCGCCTGGGTGGAATGCCCCTTGGCGTGGCTAATGACGGCTTCCGGACAGAAAATATTTTGATACCCGGCGCGCGCGAAGCGATCGCCCAAGTCCACGTCTTCCAAGTACATGAAGTAGCGCTCATCAAAGCCGCCAATGGCATCGAAGGCGTCCCAGCGCACCAAGAGGCAGGACCCAGACAGCCAGCCTGCGGGGCGCTGGACGGACATATCGGCATCATTGCGGTACGTGCGCGTCCACGGATTAGAGGGCCATAGGTTAGAAAACAGCGCGTGGCCGATGCCGGTGGATATATTGGGCACCGACCGGGCAGACGGATAGTTGCTGCCATCTGGTTCCACGATGCGCGGGCCTACCGCCGCGGCATCCGGCCAGCGGCGTGCGCACGCGATCATCTGGTCAATGGCGCCTTCACTAAAGGTGACATCCGGGTTAGAGATAAGGAAAAACTCATCATCTACGCGCTGGTTCTCGCGCACCCACCGCGCACCGGCGTTCATGCCGGCACCGTAGCCGATATTGCCGCCGGTATCGAGGAAGTGCACGTCCTCTTCTTCCGCAGCGGCGGCTTCCGGGATACCGTCGGTCGAACCATTATCCGCCAGCACCACCTGGGTGCCGTTAGCACCGGCGTCCGGCAGGGAGTCTATAAAGCGCGCCAAGTACTCACCGGGGTTGTAGGTCACGGTGATAACGGCGAGCGGAGCTGTAGTTTCAGTAGTCACAATGGGCCCCAAGCTTAGTCATGCCAGAGGCCACGTCAGGAGACAGACACTGTTTCAAACACGCGAAACTGGTCACGGATCCCTAATTTCGGCGAGATCTCCCCTAAACTATCTCCAGATCCCCGGAAAGTAGAAAGCCTTCACTTGTGACTTCTGAGAACACTCGCCGGGCGCGCAATATCCAACCCGCGCCCTCTGCCGCTAGCGCGGTTAAGCAAAAGGGTTCCACGGCCACCAAAACCATCGTGGCCGTCATTTCTGCCCTCATCCTAGCTGTCTCCGGCGTGGGCTATGCCACGGTGGGGCGCCTGGATACGGGCATGTCCTCCGCCTCGGACCTATCTTTGGGCGAGGATGGTTTATCCGATCCTTCCTTGGACGGCGCCGCCGATATCTTGCTCGTGGGCAAGGACTCGCGTACCGATGCCCAGGGCAATCCGCTCTCCGAAAAGGAGCTGGCGGATCTCCACGCCGGCGTTGCCGAGGGCGAGGAAAATACCGACACCATCATGCTCGTGCGCATTCCAGAAGACGGCTCGCGCGCTACCGCGGTCTCCATTCCGCGCGATACCTATGTCAACGATCCGGACTACGGCAATATGAAGATCAATGCCGTCTACGCCTCGCACAAAAACGACAAGGTGCAACAGCTCCAGCAGGAAAACGCCCAGGCGGAGGCGCAGGGCGAAAAGAAACCGTATTCGGATAAGGACATCGAAAAGCACGGCGTGGAAGCCGGCCGCGAAGGCCTGCTCAAGATGGTGCACTCCCTGACCGGCGTGTCCATTGACCACTACGCCGAGGTGGGCTTGCTGGGCTTTACGCTGCTTACTGATGCCGTCGGCGGCGTCGAGGTGTGCCTCAACGAGGATGTTGAGGACGAGATGTCCGGCGCCAATTTCCATAAGGGCACCCAGACCCTCGATGGCGCGCAGGCGCTGACCTTTGTGCGCCAGCGCTATAACCTGCCGCGTGGTGACCTCGACCGCATCGTGCGCCAGCAGGCTTATATGGCCTCGCTGGTCAATAAGGTGCTCGATAATGACACTCTGACCAGCCCATCCAAGCTCTCCAAGATTGCAAAGGCCGTGGAGCGTTCCGTGGTTATCGATGACGGCTGGGACATCATGGGCTTTGTCACCCAGCTGGCAGGCCTGGCCGGTGGCAATGTCACCTTCACCACCATTCCGGTGACCTCCATCGATGGCCGCGGCGATTACGGTGAATCCATCGTCACCATCGATACCAATGAGGTCCACCGCTTCATGGAGGATCTGGCCATGTCGCACGAGGAAGCCGAAGAAGACGCGGCCCACAAGGAGGAAAACGCCGAAAACGCAGCGGAGCACGATGCCGATATCAACTCCGATAACGAGGTCCACGTCCTCAATGCCGGCAATATCGATGGTTTGGCCGCCGGCATCGGCACTTGGCTGGAAAACACCGGCTATACGGTTGAGCGCTCCGCCAATGCCCAGCCCGGCATCTACTCTGAGTCCCAGGTCGTTGCCGCGGATCCCGAGAGCGAAGATGCCAAGAAGCTGGCGGAAAAGCTCGGTGGCCTACCGGTGGTAGAAAACCCGCAGCTCGATGCCAATACCTTGCTCGTCGTGGCCACCGATGATTACCAGGGCCCCTCCGATGAGGAAGCCAGCGCGGAGGAATCCGCAGCCGAAGAAGATACCGACCTGGTAGGAACACCGGGCAATGACTTCGGCGCCAACCAGGTCTCGCCTGAAATCGACGCCGGCGGCCACGGTCCGCGCTGCGTGAACTAAGCAGGCTGGCCTACGATGGGCGGGTATGGAACTACTCGCCCATCTTTTAAACGCCGATGCCGCCAGCCCGCGGCTGACTGTTTATAACGAATCCACCGGCGCGCGCATGGATTTTTCCGCCCAGACTCTTGATAACTGGGTGGCCAAGATCGCCAATATGTTGGAAGAAGAGCTCGACTTGGAGCCGGATTCCACCATCGCCATCGATGTGCCCGCCTCGTGGCAGGCCGCCGTCATTGCTTTTGGCGCCCTCGCTGCTGGGCCCACCTTTGATTTCGGTGAATCGGCCGCGCTTGCCGATGTCGTCTTTACCTCCCCCTCCCGCTACCTCGCTGCCCAAGAGCGGCAGCCACAGGCCGATATCGTGCTCATCAGCGATGATCCCTTTGGCCGCGGCATCGTTGAATCCGGCGGAGAACTGCCCACCGGTGCGATTGACTTCGGCCCCACCGTCCGTTTTTATGGCGATCAATACTTCGGTGAAACCCAACCCCTGCCGGAGTTGGTAGCCCCACCCGCGAGCGCCGAGCGATTGCTGTCTACCGGATGGAGCGACAAGGCTTCTTTCACCCGCGCCGTGCTCGAGCCCTTAGCCGCCGGCGGTTCCGCCGTCATCGTTGCTGGACTCTGCCCCGCGTCCCGCTTGGATGAAATTGCAGCGAATGAGAAAGTAACCTCCCGGCTGTAGGTCAAGTGGCCTATACTTGCCTTCCATCATGTTCTTGGGAATCTCTTCAGACGCGTGGGTCTACATCTTTATTGGTGTGCTCATTTTGGTCGGCACTATCACTCAGGGCTCGATCGGCTTTGGACTCGGCACCATCGCCACCCCCATTGTCGCGCTCCTGCGCCCGGATTTAGTCCCCACGCTCATTTTGCTCCTCGCGCTGTGCATTTCCATCTATACACTGGCGCGCACGTACCGCGAAACCTCATGGCGCCTAGTTGGCATATCCGTCATAGCCCGCATTCCTGGCTCGTTTGCCGGCGCGTGGGCGATCGCTTCTCTCTCGCACGATGGCCTTTCCATCTTCATCGGCTGCGCGGTGCTCTTGGCGATGTCCCTCTCCAGCCTCGGCTGGAGCCCCGAGCCCACCAAGCGCAATACCGTCCTGGCCGGCCTGACCTCCGGGTTCCTGGGAACCTCTACTTCCATCGGTGGCCCGCCGATGGCGCTGATTATGAAGCGCTTTGACCCACAGCGCACCCGCGGCAGCCTCGCCGGAACCTTTGTGATCGGTACCGTCATGTCCCTTTTCATCCTGGGCTTTAGCGGCCAGGTCACCCAGCCGCAGGTCTATGCCGCAGCGGCCTATAGCCCCTTGGTGGTCATCGGCCTGTTCATTGCCAACTACCTGAACCACTTCATCGATACCAAGCGCCTTAACCGCATCGTCACGGTGGTAGCTATTACCGCTGCCCTTGCCCTTATTGGCCAAGTGCTGTTTTTCTAGGCCTCCAATAAGACCGGTATGACGTGGTAATCACTGCCCCCGGTTTTGTCTCGAACCTGTCCAGCTATTGTTTCGCGCTGAAAAAAGCTTGTACGCTAGAAGCACATCATCAGCGCAGAGGAAGGACCAGAGAGTCTGTGCTCTCCTTTAATTTTCCCTGCGCTCTATTCTCTTTCTTTTAGGTGATGAAATGAACGAATTTATCGCTGCGCGCTGGCAGGATATCCTCTTCCGCAGTTACCAGCACGCAAGCCTTGTCATCCAATCAGTTGCCGTGGCCTTGGTCATCGCGTTGATTATTGCCATTTTTGTAGCCCAACGCCCGCGCGGTGCGGCTATTGCTAATGCCTTAACCTCCATCGGCCTGACCTTGCCTTCGCTGGCGCTGCTTGGCCTTGCCATCCCGCTCTTTGGCATCGGCACCATACCGTCCGTTGCCCTCGTGGTCTTTTATGCCGTCCTTCCCATCCTGCGCAATGCCATCGTCGGTTTGCACAATGTCAGCGACGATGTCATCGAATCCGCCCGCGGGCAGGGCATGAGCTCGACGGCCATCCTTTTCCGCATCCGGCTGCCGCTGGCCTGGCCGGTGATTATGACCGGCATCCGCGTTTCCACCCAGATGTCTATGGGTGTTGCCGCCATCGCCGCCTACGCGCTCGGCCCCGGACTGGGTGGATATATCTACTCAGGGCTGAGCCAAATCGGCGGCACCAATGCACTTAATTTCACACTGGTGGGCACCATCGGCGTCGTCATCATTGCGCTCATTGTGGATGCGATTCTCGCAGGAATCCAAAAATTGACCACCCCGAAAGGTATTTAAGAATGTCCGATTCAACGCACGCTTCATCCACACGCTCTGCGGACGCGAGCAATAGCGGTGCCAGCATCGTTTTTAATCACGTCACCAAGGCCTATTCGGGACAAGACTCCCCCGCCGTCGAGGATCTTTCCTTCGAGATTCCGGCGGGCGAGCTGGTCGCATTCGTCGGGCCTTCGGGTTGCGGTAAGACCACCTCGTTGAAGATGATTAACCGCTTGGTGGAGCCAACCAGCGGCACAATTTATATCGATGGCGAGGACGCCACCAAGAAAAACCCCACGCAGCTGCGTCGCGATATTGGCTATGTCATCCAAGGCGGCGGGCTCATCCCCCACATGTCTGTTGCGGATAATATCGCCCTGGTGCCCAAGCTGAAGAAGTGGAAGGCCGATAAGATTTCTCAGCGCACCGACGAGCTTTTGGAAATGGTGGGACTCGATCCTGCCACCTACCGCGATCGCTTCCCCAGCGAGCTATCCGGCGGCCAGCAACAGCGCGTCGGTGTTGCCCGCGGCCTAGCTGCGGATCCGCCGGTGGTCTTGATGGACGAGCCCTTCGGCGCAGTAGACCCCATTACCCGCACCCGCCTGCAGGATGAATTAGTCAATATCCAATCCGAGCTGAAAAAGACCATCATCTGCGTCACGCACGATATCGATGAGGCCATCAAGCTGGGCCACCGCATCCTCATCTTTGAGCCAGGCGGAAAGATCAGCCAGTACGATACGCCCGAAAATATCCTTGCCGCGCCAGCGAATGACTTTGTGGCTGACTTCATCGGTTCCGGCTCCGCCTTAAAGCAGCTCAACTTACGCCGCGCGGACGAGCTAGAACTTGCGGATCAGGCCACCGCGCGCATCGGCGAATCCACCGATAAGGCGCTAGCACGTCTGCGTGAGGCCGGCGAAGAAATGGTGGTCATCGTCGATGACAAGGGCCATCCCCACGACTGGATTTTTGCCCGCCAGCTCGAACGCTACGAGACCATCCCGGAGCCGCAGTTCGAGCTCAACTCCGTTGTGGATGCGCGCTCTACGCTAAGCGATGCCATGTCTGCCATGCTTGCTTCCTCCCACAGCGGCGCGCTTGTTACCCGCCGTGGTGAATTCGTCGGCGTTTTGTACTACGAAACGGTCACGGATTATATCCAGCAGATGAACGCCGCGGCTCAAGAAGCTTTAGATGACAAGGAGGTGGATTCCGGTGGAGAAATTTAAGCGCCTCACCGGTGAAGACCGCCTCCTTATCATCGGCATCCCCATCCTGGTCGTACTCACGGTGGGCGGTTGGCTCATCTGGCACGCCACGGCCGAGCTGGATGATATCGAAGAGCGCACCTTGCAGATTAGCTCCGTACTCACCATGACCCGCGAGCACTTGGTTCTCGTGGTCATCTCCGCGTTGTTGGTCATCGCCACGGCCGTTCCCCTGGGCATCGTGTTAACGCGTAAGTCCACCAAGTTCATGGCGCCGATTATCACCAGCATCGCGAATATTGGCCAGGCCGCGCCCGTCGTCGGCGTCATCGTCTTATTGGCCATCTGGCTGGGCTTTGGCGAACCGGTGGCCATCCTCGGCCTCTGGTTCTATGCCTTCTTGCCGGTACTCGCCAACGTGATTGCGGGCTTGCGGGGTGTGGATAAGCAGCTTGTTGAGGCCGCCTACGGCCTCAGCATGTCGCCATTCCAGGTGCTCACCAAGGTCGAGCTGCCTATGGCCCTGCCGGTCATCATGACCGGTATCCGCACCTCCCTGGTGCTTTTGGTCGGCGCTGGTGCCTTCGCCACCTTTATTGATGCCGGCGGCCTCGGCGGGCTGATTACCACCGGAATCACCCTCTACCGCAACCCTATTCTCATCTCCGGCGCGGTCCTCATCGCATCCTTAGCCTTAGCGGTCGAATGGGTGGGCCGCGTTCTTGAGGTTGTCTTCGCCCCGAAGGGAATGATCAAATGAAACGCGTCCTCGCAACGCTTGCCGCCGCAAGCACGTTCTTCCTCGCCGGGTGCGGCCTCGGCACCGCCGGTGGCCTCATCCCGAGTGGGGAATTAAAGGGTGACCTGGCCGAAATTGACCTCGACGGCGCCAATATTTCCATCGGTTCCAAGAACTTCACCGAGCAGGTCATCTTGGGCAAGATTGGCGCGATCCTCTTGGAATCTGCAGGTGCCAACGTAAAGGACTTGACCAATATCCCCGGCTCTACCTCGACGCGCCAAGCGCTAGAGGTCGGCGATATGGACTCCATGTTTGAATACACCGGCACCGCCTGGATTACTTACCTGGGCAATGCCGATCCGGTCCCCGGCTCGCAAGAACAATACGAGGCGGTAAAAGAAGCCGATAAGGACCACGGACTTACCTGGCTGCCCCCAGCGCCGATGAATAATACGTACGCGCTAGCCATTAGCGCGCAGTCCCACGCAAAATACGGCCTCGAATCGCTAGCAGATATTAAGGGTATTCCCGCCAACGAACAGACCTATTGCACCGATAGCGAGTTCTTGGCCCGCAATGACGGCCTGCTTACCATGTTGGATAGCTATGGCGTTGAACAACCACCGCGCGACCGCATCCGGATCATGGATTCCGGCGCCGTCTATGCCGCCTTGAATAAGGGCGAGTGCACCTTCGGTTCGATCTTTGCCACCGATGGCCGCATTAAATCCCTGAACCTCACCGTGCTGGAGGATCCTGAGCTCTTCTTCCCCAAGTACAACCTCGCCCCGGTTGTGCGCACCGAGGTCTTGGAGGAATACCCAGAGATCAAAGATCTCTTCGCTCCCCTCTCGGAACTCCTGACGGATGAAAAGATGCAAGAGCTCAATGCCCGCGTGGACGTCGACGGTGAGGACTATACCGCCGTGGCACAGGATTTCCTCATCGATGAAGGGCTGCTAGAAGGATAATCCTCTGGCCGCTCTACCAGAGCAAATGGATATACAGAAAACTTTCAGTAATTTTCAGCGACCTATCAGATAGATTCCATGGCTGTTCCAGCCATATGCCCCATACTTAAATCATGCGTTTGAGAGAGCGCATACGAGAGAGATAGAGAGAACCCCTCAGTTTCCAGAGGGCGGTGCAAACCGATACATGGAAACACCCTTGTAGAGAGAGACGTCAGCGGCACTCGGAACCGAAAGGAACCGGGTGCCGCTGGCGTTTTACTAGTTCCACAGGCATAACCCGCACGGGTTATGCGGGCTATGCCACCAAGTCGTTCTTGCGCGGCGCGAAGAGCACGGTGGTACCCGTCACGATTGCAGCGGTCACAAGGTAAAAGGCTGGGGCGAGTTTATTTCCGGTGGTATCAATCAGCCACGTCGCGATCATCGGGGCGGTGCCACCGAAGATGGCATTGGCCGTATTAAACGTCAACGCGAAACCAGACAGGCGCACGTGCGTGGGGAATTGCTCGGAAAGGAAGGAGGGCAAGACGCCATCGTTAAGCGCCAGCACCCCACCCAGGCACACCTGAATGATGATGACGAGCAGGATGCCTGCGCCATCGAGAAGCATGAATGCCGGAATGATGGCAAGGCCCATAAAGAGCGCGGCGCACAGCATGGTGGTGCGCCGGCCAAGGCGATCGGACAGCAGGCCTGTCAATAGCGCGAAGCCCACGTAGAACGCGGAGGCCACCGAGGAAGCAATAAACGCCGGGGTTTCTGCCATGCCCAGCTCCTCCGAAAGATAGGTAGGCAGGTAGGTCAAGATGACGTAGAAGCCAATCGCGTTGAGCACCGCGCCGGCAAAGGCAATGGCCAGGGCCTTGGGGTATTTCAGCACCTGACGCAGGGGCGAAAGCTCGGTTTCCGCGTGCTTTTCAAAGCGGGTGGATTCCTCCGTGTGGCGGCGAATCCATAGCCCGTACAAGCCCAGCGGCAGCGCCACCAGGAAGGGCACGCGCCAGCCCCAGGAATGCAGGGCATCATCATCAAGCACGCCGGTAAGAAATGCCGCGATGAGCGAGCCCAAGAGCAGCCCGGATGCGGTGGCCGAGGGCACCACCGCAGCATAAATCCCGCGTTTCCCAGGTGGGGCGATCTCAGCCAGGTGCGTGGCGGCGCCGGCATATTCACCGGCGGCGGAAAAGCCTTGCACCATGCGGCACAGCAGGAGCAATAGCGTGGCGGCAAAGCCGATGGTGGCATACCCAGGCAATAGACCGATGCAGGCGGTCGCCAGCGACATCAGCACGATGGAATAGGTCAACGTGTGGATGCGGCCGTGCCTATCACCAATATGACCCCAGACGATTCCGCCGATGGGGCGCACCAGGAATGACAGCGCAAAGAGCGCGAAGGTCAAAATCAGCGCGCGGCGGCCTTCCATTTCCGGGAAGAAGACGCGCGAGATAATCGCGGACATATAGATATAGGCCGCATAATCGAACCACTCAATAAACGTGCCGATGAATGCAGCCTTGATCGCGGAAACGCGCTGTTCGTGTGAAGTACCAGGAACGTCCACGTCCGCTGGGGCAGATTCATCGCTCGCTGGCGGTGGGGCTATCAGAGGAGCCATGCTCCTCACCTCGTTTCTGTTGAGCATCATTCGCAAAAATGGCGCAGCATCATCTGCACCCATAACGACGAGCCTACAGAAATAACTATGGTTTAGATCACCTTTATCTGCTTTTATAGCCTCGCCTATAAGCTTCGCTTGCCGATGCCTCCCTTCCCCACCTAACTCACAGCACTTAGCAGCAACCTTTCAGGCAGATTCCATGGCTGTTCCAGTCACATGCCCCATACTTAAATCATGCGTTTGAGAGAGCGCATACGAGAGAGATAGAGAGAACCCCTCAGTTTCCAGAGGGCGGTGCAAACCGATACATGGAAACACCCTTGTAGAGAGACGTCAGCGGCACTCGGAACTGAAAGGAACCGGGTGCCGCTGGCGTTTTACTAGTTGTATTTTTGGCAGCCGCATTGCCTAGTGCCTCTGGCCGCCGTCTCTGGCTGCCGTTGCTGGTGGCTGCCGCGAGGCCGAGCCACCGGCGCTAGGCGGGCTTCTTTCGCGGGATTTCCTTATCGAAGTCAATAAGCCGCCCCAATGCCCAATCGCGGTCCGTGAGCAACCGGGCAAAAACCATCCCTGCGCCGATGGCGCCTACCACCATCAAGCCGGTAGCCACATTCGCCACTGCCTGATCCATCTGGCCATCGTTGAGGTAATAGACCGCGCGAAACATCGTCACCCCGGGGATCATGATGACGGCGGCAGGCACGGTGGTGGTAATGCGCGGCAACCGCGCCTTTTGGGAGGCCACCGCACCCAAGAGTCCGATGATCAGCCCGCCAATAAACGCCGCAAAGTAGACGGTCGTGCCCAGCTCCAGGAGGCCTAAGCGCACCGCGTTGGCCACTGTCCCCACGCTTGCGGCCACTAGGACCATGCGGCGCGAGGAATTAAAGAGGAAGGCAAAACCCGCGATGCCAAAGAAACTGGCGACAGAAGCCAGTAGGTACCACCGCGTATCCGGTGCAGGAACCGGCGGATCCGGGCTGAGATCCGTCAACCAACTGACCATGGAGACGGTAAACGTAGCGGTAAAGATGACCGTAAACGCATACCCCAACCTGGCGATGCCCGCATCGAAGTCAAAGCGCGCAATATCAATCAGGGCCGAGAACAGCGGGAACCCCGGAATCAAAAAGAGCACCGCCGCTACATAGCCCGAGGAAAGCGAGCTCGGCTCTACCACCCCGGCAAATCCTAGAAGCTCGATGAGGATAAAGAACGTGATGCTAGCTGCCGCACCACCGGCGATGATCCCGCCAATTTGGTGCACATGCTGGTGCAATACCTCATAGCGCACGAATTGTCCCACGAATGCGGCCAGCGCGACGAGGCCTACCGCCTGCACCGGAAAGAAATTTAGGAATGCAAACGCCGCGCACGCGACCGCTGCCGCTGTGGATAGGACCCACACGCTCCAGCGCTTTTTCACGTCACTTTCAATGGAATCGAGCATCCCTGAAAGCTCTTCCGCGGTAATTCCGGAATACAGGTGGTTATGGGTGAGATCCTCCAACGCCTCAATGCGGGAGGCATCGACGGCCGGCGAATGCGTGCGCGCAATCACGGTGCGAAAGGAATCGCCCCGGTGAAAGGTACAAGTAATTTGGGTCAGCCCCACGTTGGCATCCAAATGATCAAATCCCAGCGCCCGGGCGCTGCGCTTCATGCCGCGCAGCACGCGATAGCCTGATGTGCCCGCCCCCATTAGCATCATTCCGACGCGCAAGACGACGTCAGCTTCCACGCCCATCTGCCGGTGAAAATTCGGATCATACTGCGACGACAAATCTTCCACCTCTACCTCGCGGGAAAGCTGCGATCCAAGCCACTTCCCAGCGACCATTGCCCCAGCTTCCACCCACATTTTGGCTAATTCTTCTACCTCCCAGACTAGCGCACCGCGTTCCTACCCCGTGGCCTTCTTAGCCTCCACTAACTTTCAGGAAAATTTCAGCTTTCTTCAATGCCTATAACAGGGTTTAGCGCCATACTTTCTTTAGCGTTTGAGAGAACGCAAGAGAGATAGAGAGAACCAGCTCCAGCGCCCTGCGGCCCTTCACTGAGGCCCGGGCGCTGGAGTTGTTTTTCCATCGGTTACGCAGTAGTCCCCTAGTCTTTACGGGCTCGACGTTTGCAATTCATCAAGAGTTTCCACTATGTGAAACACCCCGTAATCTACGCGGTTTACGTTGACTGGGTGACTCTCAGGGATGAACCTGCCGGCACTAAGAACGGCATCGCGACTGCCACGGCCACCGGCCCGAGCAACGATAATCCATCGGAGCTCGTGCGAAAGGCTACAAAGAGCCGACATAAGGAATGGTTGCTGGCTGCCGTACTTTTGGCGCCCAATCTCATCTTGCTGGCCATTTTTACCTACCGGCCGCTGCTAGATAATATTCGGCTTTCCTTTTTTAACTGGAATATTTCTAGTTCAAGCTCCACTTTTGTTGGTTTTGATAATTACGTGGAGTGGTTCACGCGTGACGATACAAAGACGATCGTCTTAAATACCGTCATTTTCACCTTTTTCGCGGTCATCGGCTCCATGGTAATTGGGCTTGCGCTTGCGCTACTTCTCAATCAAAAAATCAGAGGCCGCAACTTTGCACGCTCGGTGGTCTTTGCGCCTTATGCCATCTCCGGTGCTGCGATTGGTATCGCCTTCCAATTCGTATTCGACCCCAACTTCGGATTGATTCAAGAAATCCTTGGGTGGTTTGGCATTAGTTCTCCAAACTTTTACGCCGTGCCTAGCTGGGCGTTGTTCATGGTGACATTCACATTCGTGTGGAAGAACTTGGGATACACGTTTGTCATCTACTTGGCTGCCCTACAAGGCTTAGATAAAGAATTAGACGAAGCTGCCGCCATTGATGGAACTGGGCGTTGGCGCAAATTTTGGCGCGTGACAATGCCACAACTGCGCAATACCACCTTCTTCCTTTCCATTACGGTACTGCTCAACTCTGTGCAGGTCTTCGACATCATCAACGTCATGACCCGAGGCGGCCCTCAAGGAAACGGCACCCAGACGCTGGTTTTTCAGATTTATAACGAAACCTTTGTCAACTTCCGTGCTGGTTACGGCGCCACTGCTGCGACAATCCTATTCCTCATCCTGCTCGTCGTTACGTTGATTCAGGTCCGCATCATGGATAAGCGAGGTTAACCCACCCTATGGCTGATTCAAATCTTCACATGATCACAGACTCTTCCCCTGTATCAAGGCGTGCCAAGCTCATCGGTGGCTACGTAGGAATTATCCTCGTCCTCCTGCTCGTGGGACTGCCGTTGTTCTGGATCTTAATGACCTCATTCAAGGCCAGAGGTGATATTTACACCGACCCAGTTAACTGGCTACCGCCGACGTGGGAAACCAAAAATTACGCAGACGCCACAACGCGCGTTCCCTTCTGGACCTACCTGCGCAACTCCGTCTTCATTACCGCGGTCCTATCCGCTATAAAGATTGTGCTTGGTGTCATCTCCGCCTACGCCTTATCTATCCTTCGCTTCCCAGGACGCAATCTAGTCTTCATCGTGGTGATTTCTTCCCTGATGGTCCCTGCAGAAATCACGGTGATTTCCAACTACGCCTTGGTCAATTCCTTGGGATGGCGTAATACCTTTGTCGGCATCATCGTCCCGCTGGCTGGTGTTGCATTCGGCACCTTCCTCATGCGCAATCACTTCCTTTCCTTGCCTTATGAGCTTGTGGAAGCTGCTCGCATGGACGGTGCCGGCCCCATTCGCTTGCTCACCAAGGTGCTGCTTCCCGTTTCTTGGCCAACACTGACAGCATTTTCAGTGATCACACTAGTAAACGAATGGAATACCTACTTGTGGCCATTCCTGATGGCGGATACAGAACGGGTTGCTCCCTTGCAGGTGGGGCTGACCATGCTGCAAAACAACGATGGCGTTACTAACTGGGGACCAGTAATGGCAGCAACCGTTCTCACCATTCTTCCGATGGTCGTCATCTTCCTTGGCCTGCAGAAATACATGATTCAAGGTCTCACCACTGGCGCCGTCAAAGGTTAGAAGGCTTCTATCCCTATCACGCTCGCCGTTATCACCCTATCCTTCTCAATCTGACTTCTATATAAGGAGATACCCATGCTTCGCCGTAAGTTTCTCGCGCTAGCTTCCACTGCTTCTACCGCTACATTTCTTGCCGCTTGTGCTGGCACCTCATCTACTAGTTCCCAAGGCAGTAGCGACGGTGGCGATGGTGGCGAGGTCACGGAATTGACGTGGTGGTCCAACCACCCAGCTTCCTCAAAGGACATCGAAAAAGAAATCATCTCTCGCTTCGAGAAGGAAAACCCTGATATCAAGGTCAACCTTGTTGACGCAGGAAAGAACTACGAGGAAGCAGCACAAAAGTTTAATGCTGCACTCACAGGATCTGATCTTCCAGACATCGTGGTTCTGTCTGATGTGTGGTGGTATAACTTCGCCATCAATGGGCAGATTGCCAATGTTGATGATCTAGCCAAAGAAGCCGATATTGACCTTTCAAGCTATGTCCAACCGCTCTATGAGGACTACAACTACGACGGCGGCCACTTCGCGCTTCCCTTTGCCCGGTCGACTCCCCTGTTCTACTACAACAAGGACGCGTGGAAGAAGGCTGGCTTGCCGGACCGCGGACCGGAGTCTTGGGACGAAATGGATGAGTGGTCTGAAAAGCTCGCCAGCGCTGATTCTAAAATGAAGCCCTTTGGCTGGGGCGATGCAGTCGGCTACTTGGGATGGATTTTCCAAGGCCCCTTGTGGTCTAAGGGCGGCGCCTACTCCGATGAATGGGATTTGAAGTTCACTGATGACAAAACCATCGAGGCTGTGGAATGGCTCAAGGATGTTACCGATAACAAGAATGGCTATTCCTACATGGGCAATGACATGGCCATGGAATTCGGTACCGGACGCGCTGCAGCCACTGTCCTATCCACAGGCGATCTTGCAGGTATCACTGATACCGCTGACTTCGAGTTAGGAACCGCATTCCTTCCCAATCCAAAGGGAGACGGCGCTTGCCCCACCGGAGGTGCCGGCCTCGCCATTCCTTCCGGTATTAGCAAGAACCGCCAGTTGGCAGCCATTAAGCTGATTGATTTCATCACGAACGAGGAAAACACCTCATACTGGTCCCAAAATGTGGGTTATATGCCAGTCCGCTCTTCTGCTGCCGACAACGAAGATCAGAAGAAATTCATGGAAGAGAACCCGAATTTCGAAACTGCTATCAAGCAGCTTCCAGAAACACGCCCACAGGACAACGCCCGTGTATTCCTCCCTGGTGCAGATCAGGAGATTGGTGGTGCCTTCGAGAAGATCGTCACCAACCGCGACGATGTCACCAAGGTGCTCACGGATCTGGAAAAGACTCTGCAGTCCATTTATGACAACCAGGTAAAGCCCGTCATTAACGGCTAATCTTGCCAATTCTCCTTAGTATCTGAAAGGTAACACCATGGCTACTGTCACATTTGATGGAGCAAGCCGCATCTACTCCAAAGACGCGGAGCGCCCCGCAGTTGACCGTCTTAATCTAGATATTTCCGATGGCGAGTTTTTGGTCCTCGTCGGGCCTTCTGGCTGCGGAAAATCCACCAGCTTGCGAATGCTCGCGGGCCTTGAGCCGACCGACCGAGGTTCCATTCGGATCGGAGGAAAAGACGTCACTGGAGTCAGCCCATCAGATCGAGACGTAGCCATGGTCTTTCAGAACTACGCCCTGTACCCGAATATGTCGGTCGCGCAGAATATGTCCTTCGCTTTGGAGAACCGGAAAGTACCCAAGGACCAGATTAAGACGCGGGTGCAAGAAGCCGCCAAAATCTTGCAGATGGAGGATCTGCTTGACCGAAAGCCCGCAAATCTTTCAGGTGGCCAGCGCCAGCGCGTAGCGATGGGCCGCGCCATCGTGCGCGAACCAGCTGTATTCTGCATGGACGAGCCATTATCCAACCTGGATGCAAAACTGCGCGTATCCACCCGCGCGCAGATTTCAAATTTGCAACGTCGCCTTGGCACGACCACGGTATACGTAACCCACGACCAGACCGAAGCAATGACCATGGGTGACCGCGTCGCGGTGCTTAATGCAGGTGTCCTACAACAAGTAGATACCACTCGTGAAATCTACGACCGCCCCCAGAACGTCTTCGTTGCCGGCTTCATCGGCTCCCCTGCCATGAATATCTACAACCTCGCGCACACCTCTAGTCAGCTTTCACTGGGATCTACTCGCATCAACTTGGCGAATTACGACTTCGATGGTGCGCATTCCGTTACCGTTGGCGTTCGCCCTGAAGATTGGGTGCACACAGAGGAAGGCGCGGAATTTACCGTTAAGCACGTTGAAGAGCTCGGCAATCAAACCTACCTCTATGGCGACTTGGCAGACTCGGGCGAAAATCTCCAGTCGACGACCCGCATGGGCGGACAAACTGGGATATTGGTAAGTGCTCGCCGTGATTACACGATTGGTGACACTTTCCGCGTTTCCCCAGATCCTGACCGTATCCACCTATTTAGCTCTACTACTGGTGAGCGTCTAAATTAGAGTCGACAAAGCGAAGTTAACAATGTAAATTTCTATTTTGCCCGGTGTAGCAAAAATTGTTTGTTTCTCGCTTGCCTGAGACATCCACGCAATTCTGTTTCCCGCGGATATTGCTAAGGCCAACTGCACTCCACGAACGATAAAGCCAATCGAAAGGTCACTAACTGCCGATGCGCTCTCTGAAGAAGCTATCTGTCACCGCCCTTGCCACCACCGCCATTCTCGGCACTATCGCCGCGCCGGCCGCGAACGCAAAGAGCGACCCAGTACGTTCCATCATCGATCCTGGAACCTGCAAGGCCATCACCAAACTGGCTAACGAGGGCAAGCCGGTTCCAGATCCTTCCATCCTCCACGATGAGGACTCTGTGAAACCTTATTTCAGCGATGGCGTACTTAAGTACAAAGTGGCGGATAACTTCCCATACCGCAAGCAGCTGGACGCCGCCGTTGCCGAGTGGAACGAGGCTCTCGAGGGGAAAGCTTCCCTTAAGGAAGTAAATCCTTCCGAAGCTGATGATGACACCATTTCCATCATCTACAATCCGGATCCCCGCGGCTACGTCCAAGGCTCGGCTTACCCAGATCACAAGTTGGTGTCCATCAAGATGCCCAACGCCACCTACCCTGAGGCGCTCCAAGGCACCATTGCTCACGAGCTAGGCCACATGATGGGCGCGGGACATTCCTGCGCCGGCGCACTTATGGCAGGTTCCAACCAGAACCCGATCTCCTATCACGTAACCCCGCTCGATGCGGCCGCCATCATCCAAGGTCAGTTCGACTAAGCACGCCTCGACTTCTCCCCTGGTCCTTCACTGGAACCAGGGGATTTTTATATGCCCAGTTTCGGGGCGGTGGATAAGCCACGTTGGGGAAATGTGGGCATCGGCTAGCAGAGCTACTGCTAACGTTGCCCATATTCAAAGGTTTGCACATGAAAAGGAGCCTTCTCTATGGAGACGTGGGAACCCACATTGTCCACTGGTCCGCTGCTAGGGATTGCGGTCGCTGCAATCGCTGTGATTTTGGTGCTGGTTATATATTTAAAGCTCCACGCTTTTCTCACTCTGCTGGTGGTCTCCGCGCTGACAGCACTTGCAGCTGGCATACCGCTCGAAGGCATTGTCCCTACGATGACGGAAAGTTTCAGCTCGACCCTTGGCTCGGTGGCGCTTCTGGTGGGACTCGGCGCCATGATCGGCCGGCTCGTGGAAGCTTCCGGCGGTGCTCAGTCGCTTGCCGATGCCATGGTTCGCCGCTTTGGCGAAAATAAAGCACCCCTTGCACTCGGCATTGCCTCACTGATTATGGGCTTTCCTATCTTCTTCGACGCTGGTCTTATCGTGATGCTGCCGGTTATCTTTGCCGTCGCCCGCCGCTTGAATGGCCCAGTCATTGCTTTTGGCCTGCCAGCCGCCGGCGCATTTTCTGTCATGCATGTCTACCTGCCACCGCACCCCGGTCCTGTCGCCGCCAGTGAATTCTACGGCGCCGATCTCGGCCTGGTGCTGCTCGTCGGCCTACTGTTGGCCCTGCCTACCTGGTATATCTCCGGCTACCGCTTTGGACTTTTTGCCGGAAAGAAGTTCCCATTCAAGGTCACTGACGCCATCGCCGGGCCTGCCCTTGAAAAGGAAGAACAACCCTTAAAACCTGCCTCCGCCACCACAGTGATTTCTATTTTGCTCATCCCGATGGTGCTCATCTTCTTTAATACTGGGCTCAACGCCCTAGCTTCCTACGGCACAATCGATGCCGATGCCACGTGGGTCAGGTTCTTCGTCATGCTCGGCCAAACTCCAATCGCACTGCTGATTACAGTGCTTATCGCGCTGGTAGTCCTCGGCTTGCGCCGCAGCGTGGAAAAGACGGCGCTGGAAAAACTCGTTGACTCCTCGCTTGGCCCTATCTGTTCTGTCGTGCTCATTACCGGTGCAGGCGGCATGTTCGGCGGGGTGCTTCGCACCTCAGGCATTGGCGATGCGCTTGCCGATTCCCTCTCCGGCCTCGGCATCCCCGTCATCCTGGCCTGCTATCTCATCGCCGTAGCCCTCCGCCTGGCACAAGGTTCAGCCACCGTCGCACTCACCACTGCTGCTGCCCTCATGGTTCCCGCCGTGGAAGCTGGCGGTTTCACCGAGCTCCAACTCGCACTCATCGTTGTGGCCACCGCCGCCGGTTCGGTCTTCGGCTCGCACGTTAACGATTCCGGCTTCTGGCTCGTCGGCCGCCTGATGGGCATGGACACGATGACAACGCTGAAGACATGGACCGTTAATCAGATGCTCATCTCCGTCATTGGCTTCGCACTCGTCCTAGTCCTCTACGGCGCGGCTGCAGTCTTTTAGGCGCCGGTCTTTATCCAAGCAGCAGCGTCTTCTGCAATATCTTCCGCTGGTCGCGTCACATCGAAAACGCGGCCAGTTTCGTCCTCTTCCAGCGGCTCCAAGGTGTCGAACTGCGACTGCAACAGCGACGCTGGCATGAAGTGTCCCGGCCGGTGTTGCATCCGCTCATACAACACATCAAAGTCACCATGTACGTGCACAAACGCCACGCCTGGGCAGTACTTTCTAATCAGATCTCGATACTTTCGCTTCAACGCGCTGCACCCCACCATCGCACCTTCTGGCCTATCCGCCAGCCACTGACCAATCTGTTTTAGCCACGGCTCCCGGTCCTCATCATTCAGCGGCGTTCCCGCGGCCATCTTGTCGATATTTGTCTGCGGGTGCATATCATCGCCGTCGCGGTACTCTAGCCCCACCAACGGCGACAGGGCCTGCCCCACCGTCGTCTTGCCCGAGCCAGAGACTCCCATGACGACGACATGACGGAATGTATTCTGGTTCATGGTGACTCCTCAGGCTGGGTTCTTTCTATCGAGTTTATCCACTCCTCTACTACCGCTCAGAATAGCGAGAAGGCAAGCTAAGAACAGAACATTCCGGCGGTATTAGCTAAAATTTCCTAGAACACTTATTCCTATATGATATCTTAATCATATGGGTCGGCACACAATTAATGAACACTGGTTTGAATTCTCAAAACAAAGACTCGACAGTTTCGGGGCAAAGGTTGAGGATCCGACCAAGGAGCATCGTTATCCAAGTCAGCCTGATTGGTATGAAATAGCAAATAATCTAAGACCATTCCTCTTTCACGACCTCAACATTTCCAATGTATCCCCTACAACAGCCAGGATTTTAAAAAGCTGGCTCATAGATCCTCCCAAAGCAAGTACTTGCTTTGGGGGAGATCCTGAAAATAATTCTCCATGGCAAGTCACCAACGGGCGACACCGCTTAACTGGGGTGATGTCGGCACGGCCCGATCTAAATATTCCCGTTTACTGGGATATTTTTGGGTACGAAAATGGACCATACTCCGAAAAGGTTCTTGCCTCAAAGATAGCGCAAGCCGAATTAATCGAGCAAGAAAGACACTCTTACCTCCCAAGGACAGTCCAAAACGACAGATTTTTGATCGCTCTTGAAAATCTAGCCAATAAAAAGTTCAAAAAGCCTGAACCAAAGTGGCCTATTTCGACAGTAAAAGTTCAGGGAAGAGAACCCGACCACTCCTTCCTCAGCGATGACGAATGCAATTCAGCATTTGTATGGAAACACAATGAAAACGCCTTAATCGTGGTCGATTCAGTAAAAACTCTTTACGACGATCGTTTTTCGAGTGACTGGGCCGAATTAAGGGGAAAAATTCCTGAACTTGAGCACGTTATAGCAGACAGCAGAAACCTCACTGTGGTTTCAGAAGTCATGACCGGATTTAAATCCGATGTCCATTACACATACTTCCCAGAATCCAAAGACTTTTTTTCAATTCACTGTTGGGGACCTCCAATTCAGGTGTGTATCTGTCGAGCTGGCGTCCGGTTGACACGATTTCCCTAATATCTATCTTTAAAGGCGAGATTTTTGAGGGCGTCAGTTACCAATTTCCAGAATCCCGGATGATCCAGCTTGGTAGCGACCTGGGTATGGCAGCTGTCATCAGCGGGTTCCCGCAGGTCAGTCACGGTCATGCCGGTGGTAAGTACGCCGGCGAGCTCGACATGCACGGGTGCTTTGCGGGTTTGCACGATGCTCGGATCGATGAGGTAAGCCACCGTGCATGGATCGTGAACCGGAGGATCCGTAAATCCTTGGTTTTGCTGATACGCCTCACGGAAGAAGCCGAAGAGGCCGACAACAAAGTCTGAGACGGGCGTATTCAACGCCTTAATTTCGGCTTCGACCTCGGCTGTTGCTAGTGCTTGGTGGGTAAGGTCGAGCCCGACCATGGTGACCGACCACGGCTCTTCGAAGACGATATGTGCTGCCTCAGGATCGATCTTGATATTGAATTCGGCGACTGGGGACCAATTGCCTTCGTGGTAGCCGCCGCCCATAAGCACAACCTCTTTGACACGCTCTACGATGCGCGGTTCTTTGCGCGCGGCCATAGCGATATTGGTCAACGGACCCGTTGGAACCAAGGTAATGGTGCCGGGTTCATGGGCCATGATGATGTCGATGATGAAGTCGATGGCGTGGGCATCGGCAAGCGCGGTGCTTGGGTCCGGAAGCTCGACGCCATTAACATCCATGCCGGTGGAGCCGTGGATGGACTCAGCAACTTCTACGGGGCGCACGAGCGGGCGATCGCAGCCGGCGTAGACCGGAATCTCTGGGTGGCCGGCGATCTCCTTGACCACCAGCGCATTGCGGGCGACCTTGTCCAAGGTCTGGTTGCCTCCGACGGTGGTAATGCCCAGCAAATCAATGTTGGGATTGCCCATGGCCAAGAGCAAAGCTACTGCGTCATCATGGCCGGGGTCGCAGTCCAGAATAATTTTTCGCGTCATATCTTGAGCCTACTTTTGGTCGGTGAAGACTGCCACGGTCTCATCCTGTGGCGCAGCTTCAATTCCTCTGTGCTCACCAGCTGTACCCTGGAAAGCAGCAACTCACCCCGTAAACGGTATAAACCGTCGTGGAAAGGAATTCGCCCCGCCATGCCTTCAATTTCTGACCGCCTGACCCAGGCACAGCAAGATTTTAACGCGGTGATTTCCACCATTCCTTTTGATGAGGATGCCGTAGATACTGCACTTACGCTGCGCGGATTGCCTGTTGCTTTTAAAGACATCGTGGATATCGCCGGGGTGCCAATGACCTGTGGCACCAACGTGGATATGGGACCGGCTCCGACCATGAATGCCACGGTGGCACAGCGGCTAATGGATGCCGGCGCGATTCCCGTTGCCAAGGCCAACCTCCAGGAGTTTTCCTATGGCATCTTGGGTGACGCCTCCGCGTATGGGCGCGTGATCAATCCTCGCGATCCACAGGTCTGCGGCGGCGGATCCAGCTCTGGGTCGGCGGCGCTGGTTGCGTGCGAGGCGCTAGATCTCACGGTGGGTTCCGATAGCGCCGGTTCCGTGCGCGTCCCGGCCGCCAGCCAGGGCGTCCTCGGTTTTAAGCCCACCACCGGTACGATCCCGCTCGATGGCGTCTTCCCCTTCGCGCCGAGCTTCGATTGCATCGGTTTCTTCGCCAGCTCCATCGAGCTCATCGAGCAGGCCCTGCTAGCCACGGTGGATGAGGCACCCACTCCGGCCAAGACTGTATCCACCATCGATGTCTCTGCGTTGCAAACCAAAGGTGAGCGCTTTGCTGGTCTGCTGTCTGCGCTGCAGGATTCCGCGTTCGCAGCCGTAGAGCGCCTCGATTACTCCCAGCTCGAATCCACCATCGCTACCACCGCGAAGCTCTACGCTCCGATGCGCGTCAAGGAGGCTTATGACGTCCACCAGCCCTACCTTGACCAGCGGGATAAGTACCAGGATGTCATCTTGGAGCGCGTCCTCGGCGGGCAGGATATTTCTCAGGCAGACTACGACGCTGCAGCGCAGCAGGTAGAAGAACTGCGTACGAAAGCACTGGCGCTTTTCGATGCCTCCCCCATCATCCTCACCCCCACCCTCGACGCCGGCCCCATCAAGTGGGACGACATCACTGCAGAAAATACTGCCGACTCCGCCGCCAGCCTGCGCCGCTGGACCGAGCCTTTCAATGTGTTGGGTTGGCCGGCGATCACTATCCCACTGCGCACGAGGGACACCACGGGAGTGGGTGATGCGGTGCAGGTCATCGGCAAGCCGGGCCAGGATCTCACCGTCTTGCGCGTCGCCCGCGAAATTCAGGCACTGCTTTAAGCACACCGCAATTCTGCGCGTCTCTGCCTGCTGACGTCGTTGGTAAGGTGATCGTTATGAGCACTCCAGCACAGCTTGCCGCGCGGTTGCGCGCTGAGGCCGATGACGGCTCCTTGGAGTCATTCTGCTTGGATACCGGCATTGACCTGCTGGTTCTTTTTGGCAGCGCGCACGTAGATGCCACCAATGCTAATGATGTTGACCTTGCCTATTCGGTCGATTTCTCGCGCGCAAAAGCTGAGCGTCCCAACGTGCTCGACGTTGCCACGGCGTTTTACTCCCGCTACGGCGACGGCATCGATCTCATCTGCCTGGATACTGCGGACACGCTTGCACAGCATGAAGCGCCGCAAAAGTGCGAGCTCTTGGTGGATCCGTCCAATTCCAAGTATGGAACGCTGCAAATGATGGCGGCACGGGAGTATATCAACACGGCGTATCGCCGCGAGTTCGAGCTCAGGAGCTTAATGTCATGAGCTGGCTAGCCTCCCGCTAGCACCGTCTTTTCTTGCGTGCGCGGGCGCCAATACGCCGCTTCTACTGCGTTAAGTTCCTTAAAGTGCGAGGACGTCAGCTCATCCATCGCGGTTAAATAGCCGCCCACGTCTTCGCGCGGTAAGCGCAGGCCCATGGTCAGGTGCGGCGTCCAGCGCGGACCGCGGCCCTCAGGATTGGCGGCGCTAATCTTCCGCGCTGCCATTTCGAGTTCATCGCTGGTCTCTAATAACCAGGCCACGGTTCGTTTCCGCTTCGTGCCGAAGATGACGTTTCCCACGCGCCGAAACGTCGCCGGAATGACTGGCGGTAAAAGCTCCGCGGCAAGCTCTACAACTTGGGGCTCCATCTCCGGCGCGAAGGTCACCGTAATATGCGGGCGCTGGTTTTGCACGGGGAATCCGTGCTCGGCAAGACCTGCAAAGATCTCCCGAATCTGCTCTTCCTGCTTTTCTGGCAGGTAGAGCAGGATATTATCCGGCGATGCTGTACTCACGATGCGGCTTTCTTCGGTTCAAGTGAACACGATTCATTCGTGTTCCCAAGATGCGGGCGGTTACGGTTTACTTCTAGTTCTGTTTCTAGGGTACCGCCGGTCAACACTGGTGCGATCTCCGCGATGCTATAGGTCCCATGCTCAATTTGAGCAAAGTCGCCCCTCAAAAATCGCATCGCGCCTTCAATTGACGCAGAGGAGGATGCGCATAGGAGGTTGCGCATAGGACCCTGCATATAGAGCCCTGCACGCCGGACTCTGTACAAAGAACCTCCCCTTTTCCTTGTGCTCGTTTACACGGGTGCCTTTAATTAGAGTATGAGCACATCAGATTCTTCGCCTTTCATTCTCGCCATCACGGCGTGCCCAACGGGTATCGCCCATACTTATATGGCCGCCGAGAACTTAGAGGCCGCCGCCGAAAAGCTGGGCTACCGCATCAAGATTGAAACGCACGGTTCGATCGGCGTGGAGGGCAGCTTCAGCAGGCAAGACATTGAGCAAGCCGATGCCATTGTTATCGGTGCCGATACCGTCATCGCAAAGGACCGATTCCACGGCAAGCGCTTGGTGGCCACCGGCGTGGACGAGGCCATCAAACACCCCGAGCAGCTGTTGACCAAGTCCTTGGAGGCGGCACCATGGAAGGGGGAGGATAAGGGGGCATCGGCAAGCGAGGCGGAGGACGCCGCGGAAGATGCGGGGCTGCGCGGTATTGGGCAGACCATGTACAAGGCGCTGATGAACGGCGTTTCCCACATGATTCCTTTCGTGGTCACCGGCGGATTGCTCATCGCCGTGGCGTTGTCCTTGGGTGGCACGCCCACGCCGGAGGGGCTGTCCATTCCTGAAGATAGCTTCTGGAATACGCTCAATGAGCTCGGCGGCCTGGCATTTTCGCTGATGGTGCCGGTCTTGTCTGGCTACATTGCCGTTGGCATCGCGGATAGGCCAGGTTTAGCGCCAGGCCTTATCACCGGGCTCATCGCCACAACCGGCTCGCTGTACGGGTCCGAGGCCGGTGCCGGATTCTTGGGCGGTATCGTCACCGGTATTCTCTCCGGCTACGTGGCACTTGCGATCAAGAAGATTCCGGTGCACAAATTCATCGCGCCGATTTGGCCGATTATCGTCATCCCGATTTTCACCACGCTGATAGTGGGCTTGGCCTTCATCTATTTCATCGGCGCCCCGATTGCCACCGCCTTTGAGGCCATGACCGAATACCTCGGCGGGCTGGAAGGCTCATCGGCGATTGTGCTGGGTCTTATCATCGGCGCGATGATCGCTTTCGATATGGGCGGGCCGTTCAATAAGACTGCCTTCCTGTTTGGCGGCGGCATGATCGCTGCGGGAAATGCGGCCCCGATGGGTATGGCCGCCGCCGCGATTGCGGTCCCGCCACTCGCCGTGGGCGTGGCCACCCTCTTGCGCCGGGGTTGGTTCAATAAGGCGGAAAAGGACTCCGGTATCGCCGCGCTATTTATGGGATTTTTTGGCATTACCGAAGGTGCCATTCCCCTGGCTGCGGCGCGTCCCCTGCAGGTCATCCCGGCCAACGTGGTGGGCGGTGCCGTCGCCGGTGCCATGGCCGGCGCATTCGGCGTCCAAGATCATGTCATGCACGGCGGCCCCATCGTCGCCGTCCTCGGCGCGGTGGATCAGGTGGCGTGGTTCTTCCTGTCCATGCTCTGCGGCGTTGCCGTGTGTGCCGCGCTCATGCTCCTGCTCATTCGCCTGACCCAACGCTCCCCGGAAACAGAGGAGAACACGGAGGAGCCCACAGTACTCCCGCTTCTCGATGCCTCCACCATCAGCCTCGATGAACCGCTCGGTAATGACTCCGAGGCCGTCATCAAGTCGCTCGTTTCCCTCGCCGCAACCGATGGCCGCATTAGCGACGCCGCTGCGGTTGCCGGTGCCGCCCTTGCCCGCGAGGCCCAACACTCCACCGGCGTAGGCCACGGCGTGGCGATCCCGCACGCTCGTTCCGCTGGGGTTACCACACCGACGCTGGCTTTCGCCCGGCTTCCCGAAGGCGGCATCACCTGGGGAACCGGGGAAGAACCCACGACCTTAGCGTTCCTCATCGCCGTGCCCGATGACGCTGGAAAGCAGCACTTGAAGCTGCTGTCCACCCTCGCCCGCGCCATCATGAAGGAAGATTTCCGCGCCCAACTGCACGCGGCCAGCTCCCGTGAAGAAGCAGAAGAGGTTATCGCCTCTGTCCTCCAAGTCGAGCCACAAGCCGCCGTGGAGTCTTAGTCTTCTGCCTTGGCCTCAGCCTGCCCAGCAAGGAGCTGTTCCACCGATACCACGCCCCCGAAAAAGTAACCGCCTTCACAAATCGCAGTGGCACGGGTTACACTAAGATTCACACTTATTGTTCAACAATTAAGGACGGTGTTGAATGGCTTCGCTCCACATTGATCTCAACGCGGACTTGGGTGAAACCACCGCTGGCAACCCGGTAGCTGATGATGCTGCGATGCTGGAGATGGTCTCCTCCGCCAATGTCGCCACCGGCTTCCACGCCGGTGACCCGCACTCCATTGCCCAGACCCTTGAGGCCGCGGCGCGTGCGGGAGTGACGGTCGGTGCACACGTGGGCTATAACGATCCGGCCGGCTTCGGCCGCCGCTTCATCGACTACAACGCGGCGGAGCTCGCGGACGAGGTCACCTACCAAATTGGTGCGCTTGATGCACTGGCGCGCGCCAATGGCACACGGGTGTCCTACGTGAAGCCGCATGGGGCGATGTACAACACCATCGTCAAGGACGAGGCACAGGCCAAGGGTGTCATCGCGGGCATTAAGGCCTTCGGGGATCTACCTGTGATGCTGCTGCCGGGCGGCCGCGCGGTCGATATTGCAGAATCGCAAGGCCTCACCGTCATCCGCGAGGCGTTTGCGGATCGCAACTACAATCCCGATGGCACGCTGGTCTCCCGCAAGCAGGACAATGCGGTATTGGGGGATGAAGGGGATGTCGTCAAGCGCGTGCTAGAAGTCGCCCAAACCGGATCCATTACCGCCATCGACGGCACGACGCTCGATGTCGATGCCCAATCCGTGTGCACCCACGGTGATTCACCGGGATCCGTGAAATTGCTGCGCGGTGTGGTCGAGCGCCTCAGCGCGGAAGGAATCGACATTCGGAGCTTTATCTAATGCCGCATATTCACTTCGTTGGCACCCGCGCCCTGCTCATTGATTTGGACGGGCTCGAGCAGGTCATGGCGTGGCATGCGGCGCTGTCCGCTAAACCGCTCAAGAACCAGGTGGATTGCATTGCCGCTGCCACCACATTGCTCATTACCTTTGAGGCACCGAATTCCGCGCGCGCGGCCGCAGAGTTCCTGACGGACTTCTCCCCTGCCGCCGCTACCGCAAAAGAGGCGCGCACGGTAGACATCGACGTGCTTTACGATGGCGAAGATGTCGACGCCGCCGCCGATCTCCTCGGCATGTCGCGCGAGGCCTTGATTGACTGGCATACCTCTACCGAGTGGACTGCCGCCTTTGGCGGCTTTGCCCCGGGCTTTACCTACTGCGCGCCCTCCGATCCTGCCCAGGCCAAGGCCGTGTCCCGCCGCTCCGATCCGCGCACGGCCGTTCCGGCTGGCGCCGTGGGCATCGCGGGCGAGTTCTCTGCGGTCTACCCGCGCGTTTCACCAGGTGGCTGGCAGTTGCTCGGCACCACCAATACCCCGATGTGGGATTCGCACGCTAACCCACCCGCGCTGGTGCAGCCCGGTGACCGGGTGCGCTACCGCGCCGTGGACGAGCTGCCGGACTTGGTGGATCGCAGCGCGGAATCCAAGCGCTCGCCGGCCCGCCTGCCCCGCATGGAGGTCCTCGATGCGGGCCTGCTCACGCTTTTTCAAGACCTTGGCCGCCCCGGCGTAGGCGACCTTGGCGTAACACCCTCAGGTGCCGCCGACCACGCCGCCGCGGCAACCGCGAATGTCGCCGTGGGCAATCCGCGGGGCGCGACGGTGCTAGAAAATATCGGGGGCATTAAGCTGCGCGCGCTGACCGATACCGTCATCTGCGTTACCGGCGCCACCGCCCGCGTTCGCCTGGGTGAGATGCCCGTGCACCTCGCCCGCCCGGTGCTCGTTACCGCTGGCCAGACCGTGACGGTCGGTGCCGCAACGGTAGGCATGCGCAACTACGTTGCCATTCGCGGCGGCATCATTGCCGAATCCGAACTGGGGTCCTCTGCCACCGACGTCCTTTCTGGCCTCGGCCCCGATCCCGTCACCACTGGCGATGTCATCGGCGTGCTGCCGCGCTCGACCGGCATGACGGATGCGCAATTGGTCAATCCTCTGCGCGTATCCGCCGATTCCGCTGGCAAAACGCGCGCGACGCTGCGCTGCGTGCTGGGTCCGCGCGATGACTGGTTTGGCGATAATATCTCTACCTTCCTGGATACCGAATGGGTCGTTTCCTCTGATTCCAACCGCGTTGGCCTCAGACTTTCCGGGGCGAAAGACGGCGCGGAGGCTTCTGAAGCCTCCGCAGATGGGAACATCACCGTGCAACGCGTGAAAGACGGCGAGTTGCCCTCCGAGGGAATGGTGGCCGGCTCCATCCAGATCCCACCGAATGGCAAGCCGGTGGTCTTCCTGCGCGACCATGCCGTCACCGGCGGCTATCCCGTCATCGCCACCGTGCTGGAAGAAGATATCGACATCGCCGCGCAGCTCCCGCCCGGCGCGCGCGTGACCTTCCGCCTCGTGACACCTCAAGCTTTAAATACTGGAGAAGAAAATGCAGATTAAAACCGTCCTCATTGCTAACCGCGGCGAAATCGCCGTGCGCATTGCCCGCGTGGCCCGCGACTTGGGCATTAAGTCCGTCGCCATTTATTCCGAGGCCGATGCCGGTGCCCTGCACACCCAGGTTGCCGATGAAGCCTATGCGCTGCCCGGCAATACCGCCGCCGATACTTACATGAATATCCCGGCGCTGCTGGATATCGCCGTGCGCGCTGGCGCCGATGCCATCCACCCGGGCTACGGTTTCCTCTCCGAAAACGCCGACTTCGCCCGCACCGTCACCGATGCCGGCATGGTGTGGATCGGCCCCTCCCCGGAGTCCATCGAGCTGTTGGGCGATAAGATTGCCGCGCGCCGCGTGGCTGAAGAGGTCGGCGCGCCCCTGGCTCCGGGCACCTCAGATCCCATCGATGATTGGCAGGAGGCCCGCGCCTTTGCCGAGGAGCATGGCCTACCCATTGCCATCAAGGCCGCTTATGGCGGCGGCGGGCGCGGCCTTAAGGTCGTGGACTCCATGGATGAGATCGAGGGCGCGTTTAACTCCGCCGGGCGCGAGGCCATGGAGGCCTTCGGCCGCGCCGAGTGCTACGTGGAGAAGTTCCTGACCCACCCGCGCCACGTGGAGGCGCAGGTCCTGGCGGATACCCACGGCAACGTACGCGTGCTGGGCACCCGCGATTGCTCCACCCAGCGCCGCTTCCAAAAGCTCATCGAGGAGGCCCCGGCGCCCGCGCTTTCCGATGCCCAGCGCACCGGCATCATCGAAGGCGCGCGCTCCATCTGTTCCCACGTGGGCTATACCGGCGCCGGCACCGTGGAATACATCGTTTCCGAGGACGGCACCATCTCCTTTTTGGAGGTCAATACCCGCGTCCAAGTCGAACACCCTGTGACCGAGGTCGTGACCGGCACCGATATCATCGCCGAGCAATTCCGCATCGCCGCAGGCGAGCCCCTGTCTATCTCTGAGGATCCGGATTCCACCGGCCACGCCTTTGAGTTCCGCATCAATGCCGAAGACATCCTCAACGGTTTTGCCCCCTGCCCCGGCACCATCGTCTCCTTCGAGCCGCCCACTGGCCCCGGCATCCGCGTCGATTCGGCTGTCCGCTCGGGATCCATTATCCCGCCGTACTATGACTCGCTCATTGCCAAGCTCATCGTGTGGGGCCCCACGCGCGAGGTAGCCCTCGCCCGCTCGCGCCAGGCGCTGCGCGAGTTTGACGTCTCCGGCGTGCGCACCGTGCTGCCCTTCCACCGCGACATGATGGACGAGCCAGCACTTATTGGCACTGCGTCTTCCGCTGAGGCCGATGCCGGCGCCAGCGACATCGGCGTCTTTACTGACTGGCTCGACCACAACTACCGGCCTTCTGCCGCCAACCAGGTAGACAAGGTCGAGGCCATCTACACCAAGCGCCGGACGGTCGCGGTGGAAATCGATGGCAAGCTCGTCAATATCGGCGTGCCCATGGACTTCCTCGCAGGCGCCGGTGCCGGTGCCGGTGCCGGCGCTGGTGCGGGCGGCGCGGACGGTTCTGGTGCCACCGCTCCCTCGACGGCCGGGGCGCAGTCCACCGACGATAACGCGGTCACCTCCCCCTTCGAGGCCAACCTCGTGGCCTGGAATGTATCCGATGGCGATAGCGTCTCCGAGGGCGATTCCATCGCCACGGTCGAGGCCATGAAGATGGAATCTGCCATCAAGGCCCCGCGCGGCGGCACCATCAAGATCCTCGCCAAGGAGGGCGACCGCCTGGATTCCGCGACGGTGATTGCGACCATCGACTAGCGCGTGCTGCCTACCTGAGTGCTTGGCCGCGCAGATACTCACCCAGGTAGGGCAAGAGAAAGCGCACGGTTCCATAGCGGTGGCTGGCGATGAGATCGCGTTCTAAAAGCAGCTTGCGGGCCATGGAAATGGCATTGGGAGTCTTGCCCAGGTACGCCGCGATGGCGCCGGTGGGAATATCAGGTCCGTGTTCGGCTTCCAGCTCCGCCATGGCGTTGAGAAAAGCGCGCTGGGCGTCAGGAACATTCTTCAACGCAATCTTGTGCACCTGGTTACCCATATGCGCTGGAATCTCGCGCGCCATCGAGTACCGCATGGGTCCACGCAAAAGCGCCGACCAACTGCAATAGGTACGGATAGCCCTGCACCAATGCGGTCGCCTCTTCCAAAGCGCGCTCGCTGAAACCGCGCCCAGCCACGGTGGCGGTGCTATGCAGGGTCTCAGCTACGGTGGCATCATCAAGCAGCCCCAATTCCAACCTTTGAGCGCGGCGCAAAAAGGTGGTGCCCTCGTGCTCCAATAGTTCTTCTACCCCGAAGGTCAATCCCGCGGCGGCGAAGGCGATATCGTACTCGCCCCGAATGAGATCCTGGATGGCGGTGGCAAGCTGCGCAAGCTCGCCCACGGAAGCCGCTTGCACCTCATCGACAGTCAACAAGACTCCAGCATCATGCGCACGCGCGGCCTTCAAGAGGCTACGCAGCCGCGAGACAAAGCTGGGCTGGGCCTGGTTGTGGGGCAATTGTGTCGTCACAGATCCCACGCCCGCCACAGACAATCCCGTGATCTTGCGGCCCGTCTTCTCCGTATAGTCCAGCTCCTCGATGGCTTCCGGAATCGTGGAATTGCGCAGCTGCGCTACCATCTGGGCATCCGCATAGGCGCGGATAACAACCCACCCTAGGCGGCGCGCGGATTCTTCGAACTCATTGAGCAGCACGGTTTTGCCCACCCCGCGAGTACCGCTGACCAGCAAGGCGCGCTGCATGCTGCCCACACCACCCACGAGCCCATAGTTAAACGAGCTGATTTCAAATTTGCGCCCAGCCAGCTGCACCGGCGACGCGCCAAAACTGGGGCGAAAAGGATTCTTATCTGGAATCACTATGCCAGACCTTCCATTTAGATCTTTTAGAACTTCGCCGCCTCTTTAGAACTTTTAGATCTTTAAGTCATACGGAATGGCCGTTGACGCCTCACCCATTCAGTAAGGTGAGGGGCATGCTTTCCCAGTCCGTCGCCACCGCTTTGCGCCAAGAGATATCGGCCGGCAATTTTCAACCCGGCGAGCAGCTCAGCGAGGTAAAGGTGGCCGAGCAATTCGGTTGCTCCCGCAATACCCTCCGCGAGGCCTTCACCACGCTCGCAGCCGAGCGCCTGGTTGAACGCATCCCCCACCGCGGCGTCTTCATCGCCACCCCGGATGCCGCCTATATCCGCGATTTATTCGCCGCCCGCGCCGCCATCGAGCCGACTGCCGCGCGGTGGGGCGCGTTTGCCGATGCCCCCTCGCTCATCTCCCTCGCATCCTCCGCCTTCGAATGCGCAAGGCGCGATAAACACCAGGAAGTCTCCTCCATTAACCAGCGCTTCCACCAAGCACTGGTAGCAGGACTTGATTCTCCCACCTTGGATGAGCAGATGAGCAACCTGCTCGCACGCATGCGGCTTACCTTCTTATTGGTCATTCCCCGCTACCCGCAGCTGCACGCCGAGCACATTCAAGGCAACGTTGATGTGGCCACGCTCATCGCGGAGGGAAAACGCGAAGAGGCCACCACGCGCTTGCGCGATAGCCTCTTAGAAACCTGCGATACCATCTTGTCCTTCACGGACTAAGAAAGTAGCGGGGACAATGCCTAAGGGATGAGGTACTCCGCATCGCGGGCATTGGTCACCAGCATCTTGCCCGGCGCATGGGAAATGGCCAGCTCCGGCTTTGATTCCATCACGATGGCTTGCGGGGTGACCCCACACGCCCAAAAGACGGGCAAGCAGCCTTCTGGAATATCCACCGCATCACCAAAGTCTGGGTGCGCTAAATCCGCAATGCCGATAGCCGCTGGGTCCCCCACGTGCACCGGCGCGCCATGCACGGATGGATAGCGGGAGGTAATGCGCACCGCATCGGAGACCTGCGATGCCGGAATCGGGCGCATCGATACCACCATCGGTCCGGAAAATACGCCCGCAGGAGTAGTAGGAATATTCGTCCGGTACATCGGCACATTGCGCTGCTGTTTGATATGCGCGATCTCTATGCCCGCATCCACCAGCGCCGTTTCAAAGGTAAACGAGCAGCCGATAAGGAAGCTGACCATGTCAGGGGTGTAATGGGAGGTGGCATCGACAAGCGTGGCCGTGTGCTCACCATGCTCAAAGATGCGATAGGCCGGGATATCGGTGCGGATATCGCCGCCAGGCAGCAAATCCGAGGTGTACTGACCTGCCTCAAGCACGCCGACGATGGGGCACGGCTTGGGGTTGCGCTGGGCAAAAGCAGGAAGTCGAAGGCGTATGCGCTGGGCAGCGAGAGCAGGTTGGCCTGCATGTAGCCTCGCGCGTGCCCGGCGGTGGTAGTCATCTCGTGGGTTCGCGCAAACTCGCGTACCTCTTCTGGCGTCTGCATTATGCCCATATTGCTGTGATTCCTGAAACTGCTCGAAGCCCGATGAAGATGGTGAGCAACCAGACCAGGCTGCCAAGGATAAGCAGCCACTTTGGGTACTTATAGCCCTGCAGCAGGTCCTTGCGGCGCCAGGCCACCCACATCACCAGCGCGAAGCCGATGGGAAGGATGAGCCCGTTAATCGCACCGGCGAAGATCAAGAGCTTTTGCGGCGCGGAGTTGATTATTACAAAAATGATCGTGCAGACCGTAATGAAGATGACGGTGAAGATATTGCGGGTCCGGGACGAAGTTTCCTGGGTGGTCACGAAGGATACCGAGGTATAAGCGGCACCGATGACGGAAGAAAGGCCTGCGGCAAAGAGCACCATGCCGAATGCGCGGAGGCCGAATTCACCAGCTGCGTGGTAGAAGGCATCGGCGGCAGTATTATTTTCTTTTAGCGTGACGCCGGTAGCTACCACGCCCAATACCGCCAAGAAGAGCAGCATGCGCATAATCCCGGTGACGATGATGCCGCTGACGGAGGTGCGCGTAATGTTCTTGACGTTTTCAACGCCAGATAAGCCCGCATCGATCAACCGGTGCGCGCCGGCAAAAGTGATATAGCCGCCGACGGTGCCGCCGATGATGGTGGTGATGACGAAGAAATCGATTTCACCCGGCGCGACGGTATTCTTAAGCGCCTCCCCTACCGGCGGCTGGCTGACGATGGCCACATACAACATAAGCAGGATCATTACCGCGCCCAAGGCGGCCACAAGGCGGTCCAGCGCCATTCCAGCGCGGCGGGAGAGGAAGATGAACACCGCAATCGCCGCCGCAATGACGCCACCGATACGGGCATCGATGCCCAGCATCGCGTTCAGGCCCAAGCCTGCGCCGGCGATATTCCCGATATTAAAAATCGCCCCGCCGAAAAAGACGAAGCCTGCGAGCACCCAGCCCAATCCGGGCAGGACGGTATTGCCCAAGGTATTGGCGCGCATTCCCGTCACGCAGAGCACGCGCCACACATTTAGCTGGATGGCAATGTCCACCAGGATGGACAGCGCGATTGCGAAGGCAAAAGAAGCGCCCATCTGGACGGTAAAGACCGAAGTCTGGGTCAAAAAGCCCGGGCCAATGGCCGAGGTAGCCATGAGGAACATGGCGCCCGCCATGGCGCCAATGCCCTTGGGCGGGGTTTTCGCATCCGCCTGCGCATCCGCCTGTGCCGAGGCGGAAGCTTGTTTTTCAGCACTCACTAGTTTCACCTTTCGTGACGCCGGTCTCTCTTAAATGTGATTCGCATCATCATAATTGTTATTACGGAGGTTGTTCAACAACATCTATAGCTAGGGGTGCTTCGGGGGTGATCTACGCTACTTTTCCCGCCTTTCGCCCCAGGTATTCAACTATTGTCTCCACTACCCTATTCGGCTCATTGACCAGCTCTTTTGGCCCGAATCTCAATACGGTAAATTGCTGATTTTCGATTTCTCGTTGCCTGCGCATCTGTTCCTTGACCACTGTTTTCGGTGCTTTCCCATAAGTACCGTCGTACTTGGTATCCCCATCGACCTCGATAATGAGCCACCCATCGATACATAAGTCAGCCCGGTACTTTCCCAATACGCGAAACTGTGGGTACACAGTGGCCGTGGGAATCCTTTCAATAATCAACGCCCGCAACAGCGACTCGTACGGTGATTCAGAACCGGCATACGCATGCTCCACCACCATTCTCATGGGGATAGGCCCCTTCATCCGAGCCATTGCTGCCCGAGTTTCCTTCAGATCTTCTAGCGAAACCAGGCCCGCACGCAATGCGGAATCGACCGCTACAAGCCCCTGCGCAAACCCATGTAGCCTAGCGATATCCAAGCACGTCCGCGCCGGATTAGTCACCCGAACCCCGGACTTTTCCACCGACGTCTCCCCTATACGTGACATTCGGTAATACTTTCGCGGCCACTGCGTGTGCGGTGGAATGCTTCCTGAAGGTGAAGCGAGCTCAACGAGCTCTTTTCTCCTGGGAATCACCCAAATTCCCCAAATGCGCGCAGCTGACTTAGCCACCAACGACGCTCGGTGCGCACTTAAGCCGGCCGCTAAAGTAAGGGCAAACTGTTGCTTATGCCATGGCCAGCTTTCCCACGTCGTTGTTTTCACTGCAATCCATGGAGCAACTCGCTTTAGTTCTCCTGAGTACAGCGCTGGATAGTAAGGACTAGTTGAACCTACATAGCGAAGATTAATTAACTCATGATTTAACATGCTCTTTATCTTCGTTGCTTCCTGGAGAAACTGCTGAGCGTGATGCTCCAAATGGTCATATTCTGAGCTCCCTGCTGGGCATCCGCATTGAACGGGTCCAATCCCACGGGACGGGCGACTAGTACCTTTTGCGAAGGATAGGTAGTCGGTCGCTTTGGTCAGGGTTGGAAGGTCAGCCTCCTATGGTCAACCTCCACTGCAATAACTGAGCAAACTCGCTCCTCAAATATCGCAAATTCTCTTCAAATATTGCATGGGACCCTGCACTTTCGGAGCATCCTGAAACGGCTTTCTCAGTGCCCGTTGCCACGCTTCCGGAAGAGGCCTTTGAGCAGCCGGTTGCAGAGCTTCTTGAAGCAGCTTATGCAAGGCATCCTGAAGAGCCCTTTGAGCAGCCCAGTGGACAGCTCTTTGTGGCACTGTTGTGGTACGGACCGCAACGAGTCCTAAAACTATCGCGAACAGTCACGAATCGAGTCCACATCAGGCGCGTGCAGCTCACCGCTGGAATGGGGCGTGATTTACTAGAACCAATGGAACCCCTCGAGCTCTCAGCACTCACCGGCACGCAATCGCGTACCTACGGCACCCGCAAAATCACCAAGGACATGGTGTCTGCGCCGGTCCATGTGGCTATCGCCCTGTGGGACGAACGCTGGGACTCAGCGGAGGACGGAACCATCGAGGGCTGGGTCATCGCGGTCAACACTCCGCAGGCACGCTTTGTACGCAAAGGCCAGATCAAAAAGGGCGATATCGTCAAAGTTGCAGTTAGCGAGCTACAGCGCGCCCTGCGCGGAATCGATGGACGTACCTGGATTGTCACTGGTCGCAGGCAAAATGCGCTGCGATCGGCACTCGAGAAGCGCGGCTATACGGTGACGGGGAGCTTTGCGGGGGAGAATCGGGCATCGGCAAGCGCGAGCTCCGCACGCCGCAAACAAGCTGGCTTGACCGCGCGGAAGGCCCGCAAGCTGGGCGAGGCCCCGAAGAAGAAGGAAGCAAACAAGGTCGAAACGCCAGAGGCGAAATGGTGGCCCAACTTCTCGCACACCACGTCGTGGCCGGCGGGCGCGGTGGTGCGCATCGCTACCGACGCCTCCTCCGATACCGTATTCAAGGGGTCGATGTGTTTCGTGGCGGGAAACGGTGACTACCGCCTGCGCACCCACGAGACGAAAGCTAGCACGGATGAACTGGAGTTAGAAGCGCTCACGCTCGCCTTAAAGTACCTGCTCCAGGTAGGCGCGACGAAGGCCGTGATCGAATCCGATTCTGTTGCGGCATTGGATGCTGTCAACCACATTGTGCACAAGAAAGGCTCAAAGGCGGCACGGCCGGGACGCAGGTGGCGCGGTGTCTCGTCTGGTGCGCGCTCCCGATTCCAACAGGCCTGGGGCGATCTAGAAGGCACCTGCGAAGTGGATATTCGCCGTGTGCTCGGTCATGCCGGGGATCCGCTCAATCGCGCCGCCGATCAGATTGCGTATATGGGGCTGCGCGCCATTGCGCACCCCATGAAGCAATCGCGGCCTACCTTGCAAAGCGGGATCAGCAAGGCGCTCAAGGCAGTGTAGCCTCGGTTACCTCCGCAGTCGCCGCCACAGGATTCGCGCTGCGGAATGCGGGGTCGCCGCAACCTCGCGTAGGTAATTGCGCGGCATCGACAGCCACGGCGTGCGCGCGGGGTGAACATTAATCGCAATGCCCAAATGCCAGGCCCACAATGTGGTGCGCAGGGCATGGAAATCGTTGGTGACCACCTGCAATACGGCATCTGGTGCAAGGCTATGTGCGTTTTCTAAATTTTCATTTGTACTGGTAGCGGCCGGTTCCACAAGCACATTCCCAGGATCAACGCCTCGCTTGATGAGGTATTCGGCCATCGCGCCCGCTTCCCCGCGGCCAGAGACGATGACCGTCTGCCCAGAATAGAGTTCAAGCGTCTTATCCAAACGAGACCGCAGCATGGCGCCCGGATGACCGTGGGTGACACGGGAGCCCAAAACAAGGAGCGGATCGCGCGGGGAATTTTCCATGCTCATTAGCTTAGACCGGCGCGAACCCTTGACAGACACAGGTACTGAACCGTAACTTGAGACACAAGTGTGCAATCGATTGCACTACCCGTCGAAGCTGCTCTACCCCTAGGAGCTGAAATGGCCGCAACTACCCTCAAGCACGTAGCCGCCGCCGCTGGGGTGTCCATTTCCACCGCCTCGCGCGCGCTGGCAGGAAATCCAGCTATTTCCGCAGCCACCCGCACGCGCGTAAAACAAGCAGCCGAACAGCTCAATTACCGCCCAAATGCCCAGGCACGCGCACTGCGCAACGCACGGTCCAACGCCATCGGCCTCGTCATACCAAGCCTGGATAACTCGTATTTCGCCGCCATGGCCGCCGCAATTGAACAAGAAGCTAATGCTCACGGTGTCGCCACCATGATTACCAGCTGCGGCGAGGATCCTGCGCGTTTGGAACGCGCCCTCGATGCCCTCACGCAGCGGCAGGTCGATGGAATAATTACTGTTCCCCTCGATGGCGCAGAAGACGCCATCCGCCAGGCCCACTCCCATCGGCCGTTGCTATTGATTGACCGAACACTGGGGGAATTTCCCGCCGTGATTTCTGATCCTGGTCCGGGAATGCATAAGGCAATTGCGCAGCTCAAGGACAAAGGCCATACCTCGATTGGCTATCTTTCCGGGCCCCAAGAAACCTCGACCGGCAGACAGCGCCTCGCTGTATTCACAGAAGCAGCCCGCGACCTTGATATCCACATTCACCACGGCGGCTTCCGGCACCGAGAGGGATACAAGGGTGCAATTGAATTACTGAATGCAGGGGTTACGGCCATCATTGCCGCTGATTCGATGATGACTGCGGGCGCCTTAGAAGCCTGTCATAATTCCGGCAAGGCCATTGGAGAGGAAGTCGCACTCGTCGGTTTCGATGACTTCATTTACCTGCGCTTCCAGCCAGCGCCCATATCCGTAGTGGACCAAAACGTCGACCACATGGGCAAGATAGCCACCGCAGAACTCATCGCGGCCATCAAAAATAAGCGCCCACCTCAAGGCTCGATAATCGATACGCGATATATCCCCCGCATGTCCACTGCATTCACCGTAGAATCCGATTCATAGGAGGATTTCCAATGAGCAAACTCACCGTCGTCGGCTCGATTAATGCTGACCTTATTGTCCATGCTGAACGCCACCCCCACCCCGGCGAAACGCTGCTGGGCTCCAGCGGCGAGATCCTCGCGGGCGGCAAGGGCGCGAACCAGGCGGTCGCCGCTGCGCAACTGGGCGCCAATGTAGCTTTCGTCGGCGCGGTTGGCTCCGATCCCTACGCCGAGCCCGCAATGCACTACATGCACAGCTCCGGCATCGATCTCAGCGCGGTGGAACAGTCCGATACCACTACCGGTTTGGCGGTCATCACCGTCTCCGCCGATGGGGAAAACACCATCGTCATCTCCCCCGGCGCGAACGCTCTTGTCGATGCCCCCTTCGTCACCGCCCGCCAATCCACCATCGCCGATGCGGACGTGGTCCTGCTCCAGGGCGAAATCCCCGCCTCCGGTTTCAAAGCCGCAGTCGATGCCGCCCAAGGACGCGTGGTCGTCAACCTCGCCCCAGTCATCGAGGTGGACCGCGACGCCCTCCTGCAGGCCGATCCCCTCATGGCCAACGAGCACGAGGCTGGCCTCATCCTTGAGCAACTGGGCCTTTCTTCCACCGGCACCCCGCGCGAGCTCGCTCACCGCCTCGTCTCCGCCGGCTTTAGATCGGTGGTGCTGACCCTCGGGGCCGAAGGCGCCTACGTAGCAACGCCCGATTCCAACACGGACATCCCCACCCCACAGATCACCGCAGTCGATACCACCGGCGCCGGCGATGCCTTTGCCGGTGCTTTTTGCACCAAGCTCCTTGAAGGCGCCACGCTTGTCGATGCCGCCACCTTCGCCGCCCGCGTCGGTGCCTTCGCCGCCACCAGCGCCGGCGCCCAGCCGTCCTATCCCACGACCTCTTCACAATTGCCAGAGGTCACGCAGAAATAGAAGCGTCCAGTTTTAAAGTCACTGCAATGGAAGGTCACATCAGCCATCATGCATAAGAGCCTTGGAAAGGATAGTAAGAATAAAGAGAGAAGCGGTAAGAGCGAGCCTAAAAAATGGAAAGCCTTTTTAATCTCGCTATTGATATTTCTGCTTGTTCCCTTACCTTTTGCTCTTTACCTTGGCGGCACTGAGTGGCTTTTCAACGACAAGGAATCGGTGCCGAAAGAATTCTGGGTTTCTTATGTACTAGGTTTCGTCGTTTTTATTGGTGGATTGCTCTGGATGCAGATCAAAGAGTGGTTCCATGACGACTCCAAGAATTCTAAACGGTAGCTGACTGGAGTCTCCCTCTCTTTCAGCCGAAAAAGAAAGGGGCTCGTCCCTACTCCCCTAGCAGCTTCGAGCGCAGGTTCTTATCCTTCTGCTCGACTTCTTCTGCCATCTTTTCTTGGTAGGCGACCATCTTGTCTTGCAGGGCGGGGTCTCCGGCGCCCAGGATGCGGGCGGCCAGCAGGCCGGCGTTCTTTGCGCCGCCAATGGAGACGGTGGCCACGGGAACGCCGCTAGGCATCTGCACGATAGAAAGCAGAGAGTCTAGGCCATCGAGGTCCTTGAGTGCGCGCGGAATGCCGATAACGGGCAGCGGCGTGGCCGCTGCAACCATGCCCGGCAGGTGGGCGGCGCCACCGGCACAGGCGATGATGGCCTTAAGGCCGCGGGAGTGCGCTCCCTTGGCGTAGGCCAGCATCTTTTCCGGGGTGCGGTGGGCGCTAACCACGCCGACCTCAAAGGGGATGCCGAAGTCCGCGAGGACTTCCGCTGCGGGTTCGACGGTGGGCCAATCCGAATCCGAGCCCATGATGATTCCTACCTGCGGTTCCATAATGTCCTTTCTAGGTTTTAAGAGTTATGCCCACGTTGCGTGCATGAGAAAGTGCGCGGCCTGGCGGGCGGCATCGCGGGTCTCATCGAGTGATGTACCAGCGACATTGACGTGGCCGATCTTGCGGCCAGCGCGGTGGTCCTTGCCGTACAGGTGAATCTTGGCGTGCGGGTAGCGTTCCATGACCTCGCGCACACGCTGCGGCATAGGCATCCTGGGATCTTCGTCCGCGCCGAGAACATTTGCCATAACGGTCACCGGGGCTAGGGCGTCCACCGCACCCAAGGGCAGGTCGAGTACGGCGCGCAGGTGCTGTTCGAACTGCGAGGTCACGCAGCCATCCTGGGTCCAGTGGCCGGTATTGTGCGGGCGCATGGCCAATTCATTAACGGAGATATCCTCGCCACGCTCACCATTGAAGGCGAAAAGCTCCACGGCTAGCACGCCGGTCACGCCGAGGGATTCGGCAATGCTTAGCCCCAGCGCAGAGGCACGTTCTGCCAGATCGGGCGAGAGATCGGGCGCGGGCGCGATGGCCTCGGCACAGATGCCGTTTGCCTGGCGGGACTGGGTAATGGGCCAGACCTTGGCTTCACCGGATGGGCGGCGCGCTACCAAGATGGACAGCTCGCGGGTCAGATCCACCTTCTCTTCGGCCATGAGCGGCGTGCCGGCATCTAATAGCTCAGCGACGAGCTCATCAAGATCGGCATCCGAAGGAAACCACACGCCCTTGCCGTCATAGCCACCGCGGCGGGCCTTGAGGCAAACGCGCCCGTCTACGGCATCGAAAAAAGCGCGGGCATCAGCAACGGATTCGATTGCGCTAAACCGCGGAACGGGCGCCCCCAGAGCGGAAAGCTTTTCGCGCATGTCCAGCTTGTCCTGGGCATAGCGCAGTGCGCTGGGCTGGGGCTGGACGTTAAAGGAGGCATCGATAAGCGCGGCGGAATGCTCATTGGGCACATGCTCATGCTCGAAGGTAACCGCATCCGCGCCGCGGGCTGCCGCGAGCAGATCCTCGTACTTGTGGTAATCGCCCACCACGATGTCCGGGGTGACCTGCGCGGTCGAAGAATCCGGGCTACCAGCAAGAATCCGCAGATGAATATCGAGTTCAGCGGCGGCAGGCTGCATCATGCGCGCCAGCTGACCATCGCCACAGACAGTTACAATAGGTTTTGAGACACTCACGCCCACAATATTAGCTTGGATACCATGTTTACCCGTCATTCGATCTTCCAGAACTCCCTCATGAGCGCCCTCCTTGATGGCATTTATGACGGCGAGATGACCATCTCTGAGCTGCTAGGAAAGGGCAATTTCGGCATCGGTACCTTTAATGGCCTCGATGGTGAAATGATCATCCTGGACGGGACCTGCTACCAACTGCGCGGCGATGGCTCCGCACGGGTTGCGGACTTGGACCAGCAAACCCCTTATGCCGTGGCCACCAACTTTGTGCCGCGCATTCTTGTCGATGCCCCACGGGGCCTGCGCCGCGACGAGCTTTCCGCCTTCATCGATGAGGTGGAACCTTCCGCCAACTACATGTACGCGGTCCGTATCACGGGCAGGTTCTCTGAGGTCACCACGCGCACCGTGGTCAAACAAACCAAGCCCTATCCCCCAATGACTAAGGCGGTCGGCGGCGATAAAGAGCTGCACTTTAGCGATGTCGAAGGCGTCATCGGTGGCTTCCGCACTCCCGTGTACGAGCGCGGGATTTCGGTGCCAGGATGCCACGTGCACTTTATCGACGCCGCGCGGCAATCCGGCGGACATGTGCTGGATTACACCGTGGATGAGGCGAAAATCGAGCTCTGCCCCGGTTCCGATCTAGAACTGCGCCTGCCGCTGACCCAAGAATTCAGCAGCGCTAACCTCGCACCGGAGGATTTAGATAAGCAATTGCACTCGACCGAGGTTAAAACCAAGGGCGATCATTAATAATCTCCGCCACCTGCTTTGACTTGGCCACGGTGGGAAAATACATGGCCCTGTCCCAGCCGTTGAGCGCAATGGAAATACCGCCGCGGCGCTTGCGGGCGCCGCGAATATCTTCCAACGGAATCGAATCGATGTGGCGGCCTTCCCGCACAATGACGCGGCGATTGGTCACGATGAACCGCTTGCGGCGAGCCTTATAAAACGGAATGAGAAAGCGCCACGTGCTCAGCCCGGTCCACAAGACGACGAGCCCGTTGCGCAGCATGGGTTCTACTCCCTGGACATCGCACCAGCCGATGGCAATCCACAGCACGCCAGTAATGAGGATGAGCTCCAGAAATGGGAAAACGAGCGCGCGAAATGGCGCGGATACATCCGCGCGCTTGACCTCGCCTTGGCCCATCTTCATCAATCCCATAGCCATGGATAGTACCAGTGCGAGACAGCGCTACTCGGACTGCGCGAACTACCACCCGACGCCTGCTGCGCGTCGCCTGCCGCGCGATACCTATCGCGCGGCGCCGATCGTGCGACATCTAACGTGCGTCGCCTATCGCGCCGGACGCAGATGCGTCACGTCACCGGCGGAGTAGTACTCGCCTGCGACGTTAATGCGGCCGTCCTCACCAATGCCCTCAACGCGGCCGATAACATCGCCAGTCGGGGTCTCCAGCCGCACCTCCTGGTCAATGGATGAGCACACCGCGCGGTAATCCTGCATAAGCTGCGGATCCTGGTTCTCCCACTGCGTAATGCGCCGGCGCAGGTTTTTCAGCACGGTAATGGCCAGCTCGGTGCGGTCGGTATCGCGGCCTTCTAAAGCCAACGAGGTGGCCTTTTCAATGGGCAATTCCTCGCGGGTGAGCGTGACATTAATACCCATGCCTACGACCACGCGCGCAGAGGGCGCCTGCCCGCCGACGGCCTTATTTACCTCGGCTTTATTGACTTCAGCTTTGTTGACCTCAGCCTTGTTCAACTCAGTCTTATTCAGTTCTGCCTTATTGACCTCAGTCTTCGGTGCGGACTTGAAGGCTTGGCCCACGGGACCGGCCTCGGCAAGGATGCCGCAGAGTTTATTGCCATCGATATGCACGTCATTCGGCCATTTCAGCACGGAGCCCTCGATGGAATCGGTCACGGCCAGGCCCGCAGCCAGCGGAAGCGTGCCCAAGTGGTCGAGAGAATCGGGCAAAAGCAGCACGGAAAAGATCACCTGGGATTCGGCTGGCGCCGTCCACGCCCGGCCGAGGCGGCCTTTGCCGGACAACTGCTCATCGGCAAGCAGCACGGTGCCATCGGTGACATTGGTGGCCTGCATCAGATCGGTATTGGTGGAACCGATCTGATCCACAAAATCGATGGTGGTGAAGTCCTCTGCCAGGGCGGTGCGGATGCGGTGCTTATCAAGTGCAGTCATAGATTCCAAGATACCGTCCGCTGGTGGTGCTAGTGTGTTGCGCATGGCAAAGGTCACTTTTGAAAAGGTAAATATCACTTACCCCGGCGCGGCGGCGCCCACAGTGAAGGAATTGGACCTAGAAATCGCGGACGGCGAGTTCCTCGTTTTGGTGGGCCCTTCTGGCTGCGGCAAGTCCACGACGCTGCGCGCGCTGGCCGGCCTTGAACCAACGTCTAGTGGCCGGATTCTCATCGATGATACGGATGTCACGGGCCTTGAACCGGGTAATCGCGATATTGCGATGGTTTTTCAAAATTATGCGCTCTACCCGCACCTTTCGGTGGAAGAAAACATGGGCTTTTCGCTCAAGCTGGCGAAGCTCCCCAAGGCTGAAATCAAGCAAAAGGTCCAGGAAGCCGCAGAGATGCTGGGGTTGAGCGAGTTCCTTAAGCGCAAGCCCAAGGACCTCTCGGGCGGTCAGCGCCAGCGCGTTGCCATGGGCCGTGCCATTGTGCGCAACCCTAAGGCCTTCCTCATGGATGAGCCGCTCTCTAACCTGGATGCGAAGCTGCGCGTGCAAACCCGTACGGAGCTTGCGAGCCTGCAGCAGCGACTTGGTACCACCACGGTCTATGTCACCCACGACCAGGTCGAGGCCATGACGCTGGGGCACCGAGTCGCGGTGCTGAAAGATGGCGAATTGCAACAGGTTGCCCCGCCGCGCGAGCTTTATGCGGAACCGGCCAACGAGTTCGTCGCCGGCTTTATTGGTTCGCCTGCAATGAATATCTTTGACCACAACGGCGAGCGCCTGGGTGTGCGCCCGGAAAACATGTACCTCAATGAAAGGGCTGAGGGACTGCGCGGCGTGGTCGACCTGGTTGAAGAGTTGGGTTCCGAATCCTTTGTCTACGCCACGGTGGGTAGCGCACGGTTCGTGGCCCGGTGTGAAGGCACCCCGCCGCAGCGCGGTGAGGAGGTTGTATTGACCTTTGATGCAAGCGCTGCACACCGCTTTGACCCAGAAACCGGGCGACGTATCTCCACCTCCTAAATTACCCCCCATTTAGAGGTGAATAATCAAAATCTATTCTGCGCGCGGTGTTTGTAAATTATTTTTAAGGAACACCCAAGCTTTCTGAAAGGTGAATTCCCATGAAGAAGTACTTCATTCGCACCACAGTCGCCACCACGGCAGTATTGGCGCTGGCAGGCTGCTCCACGTCTGACGACGGTGCAGATAACGCGGATGGCTCCGCATCCGGTTCCGGCGCTGACTCCCACGGCCCCATCACCTTTGCCATGGGCAAGAACGACACGGATAAGATCACTCCCATCATCGATAAGTGGAATGAAGAAAATCCGGATGAAAAGGTCACCCTCAAGGAGCTCGCGGGCGAGGCCGATGCCCAGCGCGAAACCCTGGTGCAGTCCCTCCAGGCTGGCAATGATGACTACGATGTCATGGCCCTCGACGTGGTCTGGACCGCGGAATTCGCCGCCAACCAGTGGCTCCAGCCGCTTAACGGTGACTTCGAGACCGATACCTCGGAGCTCTTGCCCGCCACCGTGGAATCGGCCACCTACAACGACGTGCTGTATGCGCTCCCGCAAAACACCAACGGCCAGCTCCTCTTCCGCAATACTGAGCTCGCGGACGCTACCCCGGAGAAATTCGCTGACCTCGAATCCGCCTGCAAGGCACTGGAAGACGGCAAGAATTGCCTAACCACGCAGCTCAAGCAGTACGAGGGCTTGGCTTTGAACACCGCCGGCTTCATGGAGGGCTGGGGCGGCTCGGTGCTTGACGATGACGGCAATGCCACCGTCGACTCCAAGGAAGCCCAGGAAGGCCTGCAGGCCATGGTGGATGCTTATGAAGACGAAATCATCTCCAAGGACTCCACCGCCGCCACCGAGGAAGAGACCAACATGGCCTTCACCGAAGGCAAGACCGCCTTCGCAGTGAACTGGCCCTACATGTACACCAATGCCGTAGATGCCGGCATCGACGTTGAGGTCCAAGCACCGCTGGGCAAGGACGGCGTTGGCGTGTCCACCTTGGGCGGCTACAACAACGGCATCAACATCAATTCCAAGAACAAGGGCACCGCCCTGGACTTCATGAACTTCATCATCAATGAGGAGAACCAGAAGTCCTTTGCTGAGCAGTCCTTCCCGCCGGTTCTTTCCTCCATCTACGATGATCCACAGTTGCAGGAGGAATTCCCCTACCTGCCAGCGCTGAAGGAATCCCTGGAAAACGCCGCACCACGCCCGGTATCGCCGTTCTACTCCGCCATCTCTAAGGCCATTCAGGACAACGCTTATGCAGCGCTGACCGATGGCAAGTCCGTCGAGGATGCCACCTCCGATATGAAGGCGGCCATCGATTCTGCTTCGCAGGGTTAAAGAAGCCCTCCCTGGACCTCGTATCCTACGGGCAGGGAGCATGCTGAAAAGCGAGAAATATATAGCGAACCGCTAGTACACAATTGGGTGAGGAAGGCGCATATGCCACTGCCTCACCCTTTGTGGTTTTCCCGTCCCAGTTGGGGATAGAATCTAGCGCACTAGAAATCATCTGAATCAGAAAGGCGAACTCCCGTGGTCACCACTTCGCCGACGCAACAGAAGCACCCTCGATCGAAAAAGCCCAAGCGCACCCCTAGCTCCAGCAGGTTTGCCAATTTCGGGCACCCGGCCGCGCTGATCGCCCCGGCGCTTATCGTGCTGGGCATTATCATCGGCTATCCCATCGTGCGCGCGGTCATCCTGTCTTTCCAGGGAAACCGGCAGCTCAACCCCAAAACGGGTCTCTTTGAAGAAGGCGGTTTCGCCGGCTTAGACAATTACCTGTACTGGATCAATAACCGCTGTGTGTCCGGTGCGGGTGAAATCACGACGTGCCCGCCCGGAGTTATCGCCACCGACTTTTGGCCTGCCGTAAAAATCACGCTGTTTTTCACCGTGGTCACGGTCGCCCTAGAAACCATCCTCGGCATGTTCATGGCCATCATCATGAACGGCGAGTACCGCGGCCGCGGCTTAGTGCGCGCTGCCGTGCTTATCCCCTGGGCCATTCCTACCGCCGTGACGGCCAAGCTGTGGCAGTTCATGTTCGCCCCGGACGGCATAGTCAATTCCTTGCTGGGCGCGAATATCGCCTGGACCACGGACCCGTTTTATGCGCGCTTTGCCGTCATCATCGCAGACGTGTGGAAGACCGCACCGTTTATGGCCCTGCTCATCCTGGCTGGCCTACAGATGATCCCCAAGGATGTCTACGATGCCGCCCGCGTCGATGGTGCCAACCGCATCCAAACCTTCTTCCGCATCACCCTGCCGCTAGTGCGCCCAGCCCTGATGGTGGCCGTGCTCTTCCGCACCCTGGATGCGCTGCGCATGTATGACCTTCCCGTCATCATGATTTCGAGCTCCTCTAACTCCCCTACCGCCACCATTTCCCAGCTGGTGGTGGAAGATATGCGCCAAGGTAACTTCAATTCCGCCTCGGCGCTATCCACCCTGATCTTCTTGCTCATCTTCTTCGTTGCTTTCATCCTCATTCGCTTCCTCGGCGCGGATGTCTCCGGCAGAAAGGGTGCAAAATAATGCGTAAATTCGGACACTACGCGGGCATTATCTTCATCATGTTCTGGGGCCTTGCCCCTTTTTATTGGATGGTGGTCACCGCCCTGCGCAGCCAGGAATTCACCTTTGATACCACGCCCTGGCCAACGCATATCACGCTCGATAATTTCCGCGATGCCCTCGCAACGGATAAGGGCAATGACTTCCTCGGCGCGCTGGGCAATTCGCTGTTCATCTCGCTCGCGACCACCGCGGTAGCCGTCTTAGTCGGCGTATTTACCGCCTATGCGCTCTCCCGTTATGACTTTCCCGGCAAGGGCATCGTCACCGGCATCATTTTAGCGGCCTCCATGTTCCCTGCCATCGCGCTGGTTACTCCGCTCTTCCAGCTCTTTGGCCGCTTGGAGTGGATCGGCACCTACCGCGCGATGATCATCCCAAATATCTCCTTCGCCCTGCCGCTGACGGTCTATACCCTGCTCAGCTTTTTCCGGCAGCTGCCGTGGGAGCTTGAGGAGGCTGCCCGTGTGGATGGCGCTTCACGTGCCCAGGCCTTCCGCCTCATCCTCCTGCCTCTGGCCGCACCGGCACTGTTTACCACCGCGATCATCGCCTTTATCACCACGTGGAATGAATTCATGTTGGCCAAGCAGCTGTCCACGACTGCGACCGAGCCGGTCACGGTGGCCATCGCCCGTTTCTCTGGCCCCTCGGCCTTCGAGTACCCTTATGCCGCAACCATGGCGGCTGGTGCATTGGTGACCATTCCGCTTATCATCATGGTGCTCATTTTCCAGCACCGCATCGTCGCTGGGCTTACCGCAGGAGGTGTCAAGGCCTAATGCGCCGGTCCCTGCTGTGGGATTCGATCCTCGGATTCCTCGGCTTCTTCGCGTGTCTTGCGGTCATCCAAGCCGTGGTGAACCTATTTGAAGACTCTCCCGCCGTATGGCCCGGCCTAGTGGCCGGCGCGCTGTGCGCACTGACCTACCTTGCGTGGCGGGCAAAAAGAAAGGATCTGCAATGAGCTGGTACCACAACGCCGTCTTCTATCAAGCCCTAGTGGGCTCCTTTAAGGACTCTGGCAATAACGAGGCCGAAAATAAGGGCATCGGTACGCTGCGCGGGGTCATCGACAAGCTGGATTACCTCCAGTGGTTGGGCGTGGACTGCCTCTGGCTCTCGCCGTTTTATGCCTCTCCGCTGCGCGATGACGGCTACGATATCGCCGATTATTACTCCATCCACCCCGATTACGGCACGATGGCGGATTTCGAGGAACTGGTTGAGGAATTGCACCGCCGCGATATGCGCATCATGACGGACCTGGCGCTCAACCACACCAGCTCCGACCACCCGTGGTTCCAGGCCTCGCGCTCCGATCCGGATGGCCCGTTTGGGGATTTCTACGTCTGGGGCGATGATCCCGAGCGCTACCCCGAAATCCGCGTCATCTTCACGGACGTTGAGACCTCCAACTGGACCTGGGATGAGGAGCGCCAGCAGTATTATTTCCACCGCTTCTACTCCCACCAGCCGGATCTCAATTACGATAACCCGGACGTGCAGGACGAGGTCTTTAATATCTTGTCCTTCTGGATGGACAAAGGCCTTGATGGCCTGCGCCTCGATGCCATTGCGTACCTCTTCGAGCGCGATGAGCTCGGCGGCGAATCCCTGCCGGAGACGGTGGAGTTCGTGGAAAAGATTCGCTCCTTTATGGATACCCACTATCCCGAGGCCGTCCTCATTGCGGAGGCCAACCAGCCGCCCAAGGAGACCATGGAGTTCTACGGCTCCGGAAACCGCTTCCACATGGTCTTCAACTTCCCGGTCATGCCGCGGCTGTACCAGGCGCTCGCGCTTGGCGATGCCACCCCCGTCTACGACATCCTCGACCAACTACCACCGCTGCCCGAGGGCTGCCAGTGGGGTACCTTCCTGCGCAACCACGACGAATTGACCTTGGAAATGGTTGACGATGATGTCCGTGAGCTGATGTATCAGACCTACCTGCCAGAGGAAGGCATGCGGGCGCACGTGGGCATCGCCAGGCGGCTCATGCCGTTGATGGGTGGGGACCGCCGCAAGGTGGAGCTGATGTTTTCTCTGCTGATGACCCTGCCGGGAGCGCCATTTATTTATTATGGCGATGAAATCGGCATGCTCGATGACACCTCATTGCCGGATCGTTATGCCGTTCGCACCCCCATGCAGTGGGACGATAGCGAAACCGCGGGCTTTAGCGCCCGCACCCCAGCGCGGCTACCCATCGTCGGCGGCACGTCCGTGGAATCCCAGCTCAACGATGCCACTTCCCTGCTGCACAGCGTGCGCACCATGATTGCAGAGCGCCACGCGCACCCCGACCTGGGAACGGCACCCTGCGAGCCAGTGGAAACCGGTAAGGAAAGCGTGCTCGGTTACCAGCGCGGCAACCTGTTGTGCCTGCACAATTTCAGCGACCGCTCCGTTGACCTAGGCCCCGTCGAGCTCGGGCCTTACGGATACGCCTGGTTGCCGGCCTAGAGCGGCTGTCTTTGGCCCGGCATGACCGCTGCACGGCCAGCCATGCCGGTGGATGGGCCCGCCTTGCCGGTGGATGGGCCTGCTTTTGCAATTTGTGCATCCTCCACTGCGATAACTGAGCAAACCCGGCCCTCAGATATCGCAAATCTTCCTCAAATGTTGCAGAGGACCCTGCACTTCAGAGGATGCACTTTGGAATATGCGCTTCTAATAAGGCACCGTAGCTGCCACAAAAATGAGCCCAGCTCCACACCCCATTCACAGGGTGCGGCTGGGCTCATTTTCTGATGAACTAACTCCAGTCCGGAGCGTCTTCTAAGCGCAGCTCGGAATAGCGAGCTTCAGGGACAGTGGCCGAATATGGTTTTCCTACCGTTTCCCATACTTGATCTCGGTTGCAGCGCACATCCTGGCCATCGGTATCCAGCATGGTAAAGCCCCACACCAACTTGCCTTGGGAATTTGCAGGCAAGGTGTATGGCCCAACTACCTGGTTAATCTTCCAGTGTTGTTCGCTTACATAGTTGAATCCGTAGGTCTTAGTCAGGATCTTGGCCAAATCTCCCTCTCCCTGCACGGAGCCGGAAACCTCAACGGTTTCCGTCCGCGCTTTGGATACGGTGTGTTTGACCGGCACCGGCTCAGCATTGTGGTTTGCCACGCTTGCGGCATCGGTTTGCTTGAACCAGCGGCGCTTCGCGGTGACATAGGTTGAGTTCTCCCCCGGCGTTGCGCAATGCGTGCCGGGCTTAAAGTCATCGTTCCAGCGCTGGGGCAGTTCAAAGTCTCCGCCGAAGTCAGAGGCATGGGCTACGGGAACGGCCACCAAGCTCAGCGCTGCGATTGCACTAGCGATGGTCTTCACCTTCACGGTTTAACCCCAATCGTTGTTATCACGGGTGGAGACTGCGACGTGGCGTTCCTTGGGCAGAGTTGCGGTAAATTTACCGCCATTGGCCTGCCAGGTGTGGTCGGAACCGCACACGGTCTTTTGACCCTCGAAGTCAGAGACTACCCAACCAGCCTTCAGCACGGCAGTCTTTCCCGGGGCGATATCGTATGGGCCAACCTGCTCGCCTACCTCGTAGGTCTGGCTAGAGGTGTAGCTGGAGGAGAAGGTGAAGTGAATCAGATCCAACAGCTTGAAGTCCACACCAGCAGAAACGTTCCAGGTCTTGGACTTGGTTTCCTTGATGGAGCGGGTTACGGGAAGCGGCTCGTCGTTGTAGTTGGAAACGGTCCAGGTACCGGCGGAACCGTCGAAATAGGTGCGCTTAATATCAATGGTCTGGCCGGTATCGCCAGGATTGGCGCAACGTTCACCAATCGTGGTGGGGTTTGCTGGGCCCAGGTCGCGCTGCGGCAATGCATTGGCGGCTGGGGCAGCGAATACGCCGGCGGCAACGGCTAAAGCCGCGGTGGTGGACGCAATCTTGGAAATGCGCATGAGATGTACTCCTAGCAGGTAGTTAGTAGATGGTTTGGGTGGGTACGGGCAGATCGCGGTATTCGTCAGGGGTGACGTCTACGGTGCGTGTACTGCCGTCTTTGGAAGTGATTGTGGCTTCGGCCCAGAACCCGCTCGGGGCGGTGGTCTGTTTATAGTTCGAGGTGAGGTCGTACTTGCCGGATTTTCCGCAGTGCACTTCGCGATAGTTGATACGGGTCATGATGGTGCCGTACTCCACGCGAACGCGCTCTCCGGGGGCAAGGTTTACATGTTTGAGTTCAGTACCGACCGGCATGTAGGCACGCTTGATGGCACCGACGGACTCGAGCCAGCCCTGAGGGATATCGCCCCTATTGCCTCGCCAATTGGTATATGGATCGTGCTGGGCACCAACCACGAAGTCCGTTACCGGAGCAAATTCATAGTCGCCCTGAGACCAGTTGAGGAAGTCGGTGGAATAACCGGGCTTGCGGAAGGTTGGCTTCACCGCGGTGATATCCAGCGGATACCAGGAGTTATCGTTGGCTTCGCACTTTTCGCCTTCCTTGGGCCAAGCAGGATCGCGTTGGGGTTCAGCGGCTGGTTGCATGATCTCGTCTTTGTTCGGATCAGCAATCTTTTCCAAGCTGGGTCCGGAAACCGCAGTGTAGCTACCTTCGATGGGCTTAGAATTAGTGCTGCCGGATCGAGACGGAATTTCCATTGCCAGGTCCGATACGGATCCATCGGCCTTGATGATATAGGCAAAGGCATAGCGCTCTGCTGGGCCTTTACCGCGGATGACGTTGGCGCCGGGAATGTTTTCGAGGCGGTCATCATTGCAGCCGACGAACATGGAAATAAAGTCCTTTTCCACCACGCCGTATTCCACGCGGAAGGATTCACCCGGCTTGAGTTTGACGGGCCCGAAGGTTTCTTTATCTCGCCAGCCATTGGCCATTTTTAGGCCAATATCGGATTTGGCGGTGGTGTCCCAACCAGAAGGCAACTTGGCCTTGGAGTTGGCATCAATTTCGTGATTGGTGCCGGTTTCTACCTCTGCGGTGTACGGCACCTCCTGGTCAGTGGTGTTTTTGAATTGCAAGGTTCCGTCGCTCATGTAGCGACGTCCTGTTTCAGCAAACCGCCATTCGCGTTCGGTGTTATCTCCGGCGGCGCTGCAGCTTTTATAGAGGTTGGTAATGGGATATGCCTGTGGCATCGGGGGAATATCGCGCGCATGTGCCGCGGGCGCGAGAAGTATCGCGATGGCAAGCGGCGCGACAAGTCGCAGTCCCTTTGAAATCACCAGAAGACCGTCCTTGTGGTTGTTTAAGGATACGAGAAAAATTCATGAAGACACAGCTGATATTAAGCTCTTCGTTATAGCTCCTCAACAGTTACAGCTATCTCTCTTTATGGCATTTATCGTCGTTACGGTGGGAAAACGCCCCTTACCGGTAACGAACGCTGCACCACACATTTCAACCTTACCCCCATAAAGGGGAGCTAATATTTTCTAATGCCCGGCAGATACTCCGGTCGCGCTAATGCCGCACCGATAGCGTGCCGCCACCGACACTGTGACGATGCCCAAACCGCACGATTTCCGCATCTTTGGCCTTCCACTAGTAAACTCAGCGCCTATGACTGACCTGAAGACCACCGCTGGCAAGATTGAGGACCTGGACAACAAGCTCGCCGAGTCCCGCGCGCCGTTGGGGGAAGGCGAGCCAGCCGCCCGCACTCGCGTGAATCAGCTGCTCGATGAGGGTTCCTTTGTAGAAACCGATGCACTAGCCCGCCACCGCTCCACCGACTTTGGCCGCGAGCACGATCGCCCGTACACCGATGGCATCGTGACCGGTTACGGCACGATTGATGGGCGTCGCGTGTGCATCTTCAGCCAGGATGCCACCGTCTTTGACGGCACGATGGGTGAGGTTTATGCGGAAAAGCTCACCAAGGTCTATGACCTTGCGCTGAAAACCGGCGTGCCCATCGTCGGCATCTATGATTCCACCGGCCCGCGCGTACAAGAGGGCATCGTTACGCTGGCCGGCTATGCCCGCATCCTCGCCCGCGCGACCGAGGCCTCCGGTCTGATCCCGCAGATCTCCGTGGTGGCCGGGGATACCAGCGGCATTGCGGCATTTGCACCCACGCTTGCCGATGTCCTCATTGTCACCCACGGCACCAGCCTGCACCAGGCAGCCGGCGACGTGGCCCAAGCAGAACCGGAAACCTTTGGTGGTGCCGCAGTCCACGCCCAGTCCGGTACCGCGCAGCTCAGCGCCCCGAGCGAGCAGGCAGCCCTCGCGCTAGTTCGCGACGTACTGGCTTACCTGCCGGCTAATAACCGCGCCGAGGCAACGCGCATCGATACGCGCGAGGTCGCCGAGTTTGATCTGGATTCCGTTATTCCGGATTCAGCAGCGGATGCTTATGACATGCGCGAGGTGGTCAACGCGGTCGTCGATAAGGGCTCCTTCTTTGAGCTTTCGGCCGAGGCCGCGCCCAATATCATCACAGGCTTTGCCTTCGTGGATGGCCGCGCTGTGGGCATCGTTGCCAACCAGCCGCTATCGCTTGGCGGCGCGTTGGATTCTGCCGCGGCGGAAAAGGCGGCGCGCTTTGTGCGTCTGTGCGATGCCTTTAATACCCCGATCATCGAATTCGTGGACTCGCCCGGTTTCGTTGCCACCCCGGCAGAAGAAAGGGCCGGTCTCCTGCGCCGGGCGGCGGGGTTTGCGTATGCGCAGGCGGAGGCGAGCGTCGGCAAGCTTACGGTGGTCACCCGCAAGGCCATTGGCCCGGCCTACGCGTTTATGGGGTCCAAGGATCTGGGCGCGGATTTGGTCTATGCCTGGCCGACCGCGGAAATCGCCGTCGCCGAGGCGGCCCAGACCTCGCTGGCCATCTACGGCGATGCGGACAAGCAGGAAGAAATGGACGAGCTCTTCTTGCACCCCTACGCCGCCGCCGAGCGCGGGCTGGCCGATAATGTCATCGAGCCTTCCGCTACACGCCACTACCTGGTTGAAGGTCTGCGCCTACTAGAGCGCAAGGTCGTGGCACAGGTACCAAAGAAGCACGGAACTGTTTAGGAAAAGATGTCTGAACCCGAAATCAAAGTCCTGAAGGGAAACCCCACGGAAGAAGAGCGCGCCGCGCTATCGACGGTGCTCAAGCAGATGCAAAAGGACCATTCCGGCGCCTTTGGGGATCGCAACCACTGGGGCAGGCCCGGTGAGCGTTTCGACCACTACGGCGCGCAGCGCGTTTTTAATCCATCTGCCTTCCACACCGTGCGGTATTACTAATGCGCCTCATTCTGGCCTCGCAATCGCCTTCGCGCGCCGCCATCCTGCGCGGGGCCGGGGTGGAACCGGTGCTCGAGCCCGCCGATATTGACGAGCGCGCCCTGGAAAACCAGTTGGCGGGGCACTCGCCTGCCGATACCGTGGCGGCACTGGCCTCCGCCAAGGCCGAGAAGGTAGCCACCCAGTACCCCGACGAGCCGGTTATCGGCGGCGATTCCATGCTGCTATTGGATGGCCACTTGCAGGGCAAACCGCACACCGTCGAAGCCACCATCGAGCGTTGGCACCAACAAGCAGGCCGCACCGCGCAACTGCTTACCGGCCATTGCCTGATTTTTGGCACGCAGCGCCACGTGGAAACCTCCACCACGACCATCCGCTTCGCAGAGGCTTCTGCCACCGATATTGAGGCCTACGCCCGCACCGGCGAGCCTTTAGAATGCGCGGGCGCGTTTACCTTGGAGGCCATGGGTGGCTGGTTTATCGATAGTATCGACGGCGATCCCTCCTCTGTCATTGGGCTGTCCCTACCGGTGGTGCGCCGCGCGCTCTACTCTTTTGGGCTTAACGTTTCTGATTTCTGGTAGGCCCGCACGAGCATCGCTAGAGTGTGTCTTATGGAAATGAAAGACATGCTTGCCCCAGAACCTATTAAGTTGCCCGCCGATCCCGGCGCCAAGGACGCGGCCGCACCTGCCGCCGGCATCGTAGACCACCCGGATTCCCCGTTGCTGTGGGCCATGCTCGCGGAGCAGGAGCTCGCCAAGCTCGAGGGCGCAGACCCCAACGAGTTCATCACCGCTTATGCCTACGCCCGCACCGGCTACCACCGCAGCTTAGACCGCCTGCGCGGCAACGGCTGGAAGGGCTGGGGCCCGGTCCCCTTCTCCCACGAGCCCAACCAGGGTGTGCTGCGCGCGATTGCTGCCCTCGGACGCGCCGCCAAGGCCATCGGTGAGGATGATGAATACGACCGCATCCGCCAGATGCTTTCCGATGCCGACCCCGATAGCGTCGCCCAGCTGCTCGACTAGGACCAGTAAAAATACTAAAGGCTAGTTAGCACTGCCGTTGCACTGCTAACGCTCCTCGTTGCGGCGCTGCCACTTAGGCTGGCAGCGTGTGACGCGGATGACGAGTAGCCCCACCAGTATCGACCAAACCCGAATTTTCCCAACACACCTGAAGCCTCGGGACACAACCACACGGGGACCGAAAAGCCCACCGACGAAGCCACCAAATTCGATCCAGGTTCCAAGGCCAGCCGCGTCTCAGACGATGCGGCCGCCTTCACGTGGACAGAGCGCTCGATTACTACGTCCGCGGGGATCACCGCGCATCACACCGTGCGCCTTCAGGCTGATGGTGACTCGGCGGAACCTGTCTCAGGCGATATTGACCTATCCAATGATTTCTTGTACGAGCATTTGACGTTCGTGCTCAGTTCTTATGCCTAGGCCATAGGATTTGCCGTATTCCATTCGTCTTCGCACGCCACATAATAAGGACTCCGCGGATTGCCGCGGGGTCCTTATTGATAGGAGTTTCAGGCACAATCCTTAGCACCTAGTTTTTATCCAAAGACTGCTTATCCAATAAGTCTCCGGTGTTTTGCGCTGTGCGGACGTTTGCCACCAAAGCTTCCAAGATGAGCCTTATAACCACCATTTTAATATAGAAGAGCACGGTAGCTAGTAGGACCAAGACGATAAATCCGATAAAGCTGAGGAGAACATAACCAAATTCGCCGTCCGAAATTCCATTTATACCGACGATAGTTCCTAGGCTAAACGCCCCAAGAACATTGAGAGCCCAGCAAATTCCGCATATCACCATAGCGACCATGTAGATCGCCTTCACATGGGTCAGGGTTATGAAATCTTTAAATTCAAATTCCCAAATCCCCCCTAAGAGGCCATTTTTGCCACCCAGGCTCTTTATCGCTGCCCCGAATCCACGCTTGTTCTGTCCAGCTGCTCGCCCATAGCTTTGAGGGGCCTCTGTGCCCTGCGGGGCTTGACCATAATTTGGTTGAGAACCTGCCTGCGGGTTGTACCCACCTGCAGCCGATTCCTCATGTGATTGTTGTCCCGTGCCCCACCCAGCGTCTGGCCCAGCATCGTTAGCAGGCCGGTGGTTATTTTCTGCGGAGTTTGCGGACGAGGGCTCCGAACCAGCAGCAGATTTGTAGTCGTGCGATGCGGACTCTGCACCTGCTGCGGACGATTGAGAATCCTGGGGGCCGGGCTTGTCCGAACCAGCATCTGCAGGCTGGTCGCTGCCAGGCGTTGAAGCCGCATCCTCAGCAGACGTATCAGGTTCTTTGGTCTCCTGAGCACGGGGCTCCTGTCCACCATTTTTCTGCGCCTGCTCGTCCTGTGATTCAGGAACGGAAGATTCAGGAGTTTCAGCGTTCTGACGGGGTTGTTCCGAAAAATCACGGGGCGTAAAGCTTTGAGGGGAGTCAGAAATGCGGTCGTTTTCAGCCATTATCTGGTCCTTTTAGTTGTAGTCAGGGTAGGTAGGAAAGTGTCCCACGACACTGACTCGTGGGGCCACTAAGCAGGTTACAGTGTCAACCCAAAATTTATCCATCTCCGAGGCGGCTCACCCCATCGCAGCGTCACGGCTCCTACCGGTCAATTCATTCCAAACGAATTATGTAGGGAAAACCACTTTCACTACTCCAAAGTGATAAATCGGGAAAATTCGAGTTAAAGTGGTGGGAGCGAAAAATATAGTTTTATTAGAAAGGTAGGCGGGCAGTGGCAGAAGTAGACCCCTATCCCCCATTCCAGCAATATGCGCACCCAGAGCGGCTTGTCTCCGCTCCGTGGCTGTCCGCGCGCCTGGGCATTAAAGGGTTACGCGTCATCGAGGTCGATGAAGACTCCCTTTTGTACGATATCGGACACATTCCCACGGCGACGCGGATCAATTTCCGTACTGAGCTGTTGAGCTCGCTGACGCGTGACTTTATCAACGGTGAGGAATTTACCCGCTTGATGCGGGAAAAGGGCATCCACGAGGATGATACCGTTGTCCTTTACGGCGATAAGTCCAATTGGTGGGCGGCCTACGCACTGTGGGTGTTTACTCTCTTCGGCCACAAGGACGTTCGCCTCCTCGATGGCGGGCGCGATGCGTGGATGTCAGAAGAGCGCGATACCTCCTTCATGGTCCCAGAATTCCCCGAGTCCGACTATCCCGAGGTAACCCGAGACGATTCCCTCCTGCGCGCCTTTGTCGCCGACGTACGCGAAGCAACCGGCTCCCTGGTTGATACCCGGCCGCCGGAAGAATTCGCGGGTGAGGCGACGGAGTTCGACCCGAATGGAAACTCGCCTTATGGCACGACCATGTGCCACGGACACATTCCGGGCGCAATCAACTTGGAATGGGATCGCGCGACGTACCCCAACTCCTGTTTCCGCAACGTTGATGACCTGAAGGTCAACTACGGCATGCTGGAGCCTGATACCCACACCATTTTGTATTCCCATGTGGGCGCGCAGGCCGCGTTCACGTGGTTCGTGCTCACCTACCTTTTGGGCTTTAAAAAGGCGCAGGTCTACGATGGGTCATGGTCCGAGTGGGGCAACATGGTCAATATGCCGATTGAAAAGTAGATTTTCGTTGGGCTAATAAATACCCACATCACGGCGATGTGGGTTTATTTTTGTTTAAACGTAACGATCATTGCTAAACGGACGACTTTATTTTTTGGTGTGCAACAATAGATCCCGTAGTGAACGAAGTGTATTCAGGAGGTTACTGCCGTGGCAGTAGAAACCAAGAAGATCTCCAAGGTTCTCGTAGCGAACCGAGGTGAGATCGCCGTACGCGTTATTCGTGCTGCTCGCGATGCCGGGATCTCCTCAGTCGCCGTTTATGCCGAGCCGGACGCGCAGGCACCATTCGTCACGCTGGCAGATGAAGCTTTTGCCCTCGGCGGTTCTACCTCTGCGGATTCTTATCTTGTCTTTGACAAGATTCTGGATGCCGCCCACAAATCCGGCGCGGATGCCATCCACCCCGGCTATGGTTTCTTGTCCGAGAATGCCGATTTTGCCCAGGCGGTTATCGATGCCGGACTGATCTGGATTGGACCGCCTCCCCAATCCATCCGCACGTTGGGCGATAAGGTCACCGCCCGCCACATCGCCGAGCGGGCCGAAGCCCCCATGGCCCCCGGCACCAAGGACCCGGTAGCCAACGCAGACGAGGTCAAGGCCTTCGCGGATGAGCACGGCTTGCCCGTAGCCATCAAGGCGGCATTTGGTGGCGGCGGCCGCGGCATGAAGGTGGCACACACCACTGAAGAGATTCCGGAGCTTTTTGAATCCGCTACCCGCGAGGCCACCACTGCCTTTGGCCGCGGCGAGTGCTTTGTCGAACGCTACCTCGATAAGGCCCGCCACGTTGAGGCCCAGGTCTTGGCGGATAAGCACGGCAATGTTGTGGTCGTCGGCACGCGTGATTGCTCCCTGCAGCGCCGCTTCCAAAAGCTCGTAGAGGAAGCACCGGCGCCTTTCCTAAGCGAGGAGCAGCGCGCCTCCATCCACGAATCCGCCAAGCGCATTTGCCGCGAGGCTGACTACTGTGGCGCCGGCACCGTGGAGTATTTGGTCGGTGCCGATGGCCTGATTTCCTTCCTCGAGGTCAATACCCGCCTGCAGGTGGAGCACCCCGTTTCTGAGGAAACCACCGGGCTGGACCTCGTGCGCGAGCAATTCCGGATTGCGCAGGGCGAAGAGCTTTCGCTCAGCGAGGATCCCGCACCGCGCGGGCACGCATTTGAATTCCGCATCAACGGCGAAGACGCCGCGGCCGGTTTCATGCCGGCCCCAGGCACCATCGTCAAGTACTCCGAGCCGGCCGGCCCGGGCGTGCGCGTGGATTCGGGCGTCATCGAGGGCTCGGTCATCGGCGGGCAATTCGACTCCATGCTGGCCAAGCTGATTGTTTGGGGCCCAGACCGTGAAACCGCCCTGCGCCGCTCCGCCCGCGCCCTGTCTGAATACCAGGTTGAGGGCCTGCCCACCGTGCTGCCCTTTGACAGAGCCATCGTCGCCGATCCCGCCTTTACCGCGGAAAATGGTTCCTTCGATGTCTACACCAAGTGGATCGAGGAGGCTTGGGATAACCAGCTGACGCCGCATGATGATTCCACCGATGCGGAAGCCGGCGCGCCCGAGGCCTCCCAGGTCCACACCGTGGAAATCGATGGCCGCCGCATCGAGGTGGCCCTGCCCGCCACCTTTGGCATTACCGGCGCGCGCAAGCGGAAAAAGCGCAAGGGTGCCGGTGCCAAGGCCGCAGTGTCCGGTGATGCCGTAACCGCACCGATGCAGGGCACAGTCATCAAGGTCAACGTGGAAGAGGGCCAAGAGGTAGAAGAGGGCGATATCGTCATGGTCCTAGAGGCCATGAAGATGGAAAACCCCGTCAAGGCCCACAAGTCCGGCACCGTAACCGGCCTGGCGGTCGAGGCTGGCGCGTCCACCACCAAGGGCGCGCAGCTGCTGGAAATTAAGTAACCGTGCCAGCTAACCTGGAAGAATGACTGATTCTTCTCTTGGTGTTCGCTTGGCCAAGGAAGAGGACCGCGACTACCTTGCGGGCCTCTTCCCTTCCTACATCGCAGACTGGTCCCCCATCGTCGATGGCGGCGTCATCGCCTTGCCCCTTGCCGCCAACGAAGATCCAACCATAGAACCCGTGGGAGCCGCGCTCCTGCGCTACTACCCCGCCGCAACGAAGGGCCCAGCCTTCCTCGGCGATCCGGATGCTGACCCGCTTGACGATGCCACTTGGCTCACCCCCTTCGATCCCGAGGACATCCCAGAGCTCATCGTCGCCACCGACGGCACCGACGGCACCAGCGACGAGGCTTCCCGTGCCCACGACCTGCTCGTTGCCAACGCTATAGACCTCGCGGCCGAGCAAACCGCCCCCGGCATCGCGTCCACCACGCCACTACCTGGCTTCGAGGAACTCACCTCGGATAAGTTCTTCCGCCGCTTTTAATCTGGCCCCAATCTCCTGCAGGCGTCCAAGGCCTGCAGGAGATAAATTTCAACGAAGGCCTTGTGTTCTGCACCACAGCTGCTATCGTTAAGTGCTATGAAGATTTCCGCCTAGTATGACGTCCCTTGCACACTCGTTCTTTAAAGGTGGATTCTTCATGCCGATTTCTCTTTCTCAACTCAGCCTGTCCTGGCCAGACGGCACTCCCTGCTTTTCTCAACTTTCCGCAACAATCCCTGACTCGGTTACTGGGATGATTGGCGATAATGGATCCGGAAAATCAACCCTTGCTAAGGTCCTGTCCCACCAGATCGCACCATCCTCGGGCACATTCTCGGCACCAGAAGTCACGTACCTAGACCAAGATCTTGGTCTACATGACTCTTTAACCATCGCCGACGTTTTTGGCGCAGCGGAAACGATTGCCGCGCTCCACGCACTAGAAGCGGGAAATTACTCCGAGGAGCTGCTGAAGATTATTGGCACCGACTGGGATATCGAAGACAGGATTCATGCGTGCCTTCATAATGCTGGCATCCCCTACCCACTAGATCGCACCATCGGCACGATTTCCGGGGGCGAAGCGGTGACCATCGCGTTAAACGCCGCGTTTTTTGATCACCCGGACTTTGTCATCCTCGATGAGCCAACCAATAACCTGGACGCGGAAGGAAAGTCCAAGGTCACTGAGCTTATTTCCAGCTCTTCTACCCCCATGGTTGTCATCTCTCATGACCTAGACCTACTCTCCCATGTCGAGTACATTGCAGAGCTCTACGCGGGAAATTTGAGAATATTTTCCGGAAATTATCACGCTTACCGGGAGGCGATAGGGAACGAACAGCGCGTTGCTGAAGCAGAAACTCGCGAGGCCAAAGCCGAACACCGCAAGCAAGTGCGCGAGCGCGAAGCGATGCAAGTGCGCATTTCCAGGGATAAGCGCCGCGGCAAAGCCTTTTCCCACAACAACCGGAAACCCGGGCTAGCAATGGGAAACGACAAGAATCGCTCCCAAAATACCGCGGCTAAGCGCTCAGCTCAGGCATCAGGGTCGGTGAAGGAAGCATTTGACGCCTATCAAGCTGCACAAAATAAGATCCGCCCAGACGAACACGTCCACCTCGATCTCCCAGGCACGCAGTTGCCCAATGGCACACGTGTGCTCACCAGCAGCATCGTGGACTTAACCGGCCCTGAACATGTACGCCTTATGGGACCAAATGGCAGCGGGAAAACCACATTTCTTAATAAGGTTGCGCGCGGTGACGTTGAGTACAGCTTGGACTGTGGATATTTGCGGCAGAAAATCACCTTGCCGGAAGATCGCACAATCTTAGAAATGGTCACGGAGGCCAATCCCACTGCTCACCCACAATTCCTCCGCGATCAACTGGCACAGCTACTATTTCGCGATGACCAAGTGCACCGCCGCACCGGCCAGCTATCCGGCGGCGAACGCTTCCGTGCGGAATTTGCCCGGGTCCTATTAGCCGAACCCAGCCCACAATTTCTCCTACTCGATGAGCCCACCAATAATTTGGATATCACCACCATAAAGTGGCTCGTGCAAATCCTTGAGCCCTACGAGGGTGCGTACCTGCTGGTCAGCCATGATGAGGGTTTCTGCAAGGAACTCAACTTAACCTCGCAGGTTCATATCTAGGTATCTTAGCCTCCATTCTGTATTACTTTTACTGACACAGATTGTGCTACTATTAGTAGCACAAAAATAGTGGAAGGAGGTAGCTCATGCTCATCACTCTCAACCCTGACACGGATGTGCCGGTCTTCCAGCAAATTCACGATGAACTCGTGTTGGCCATCGCCCGCGGGCAACTGCTTGCTGGCGAAAAGCTCGATCCCGTGCGCCATGTCGCCGCGGATATTGGCATCAACCCAGCCACCGTGAAACACGCCTATGACCTGCTCGTGGCTGATGGCCTCGTCGAAACTGCGGGCCGGTCGGGGTCAATCGTTCGACCCGGCGCGCACACCGCGGCGCAAGAACAGCAGGTACGGCAACGCCTTCACCGCGTGGCGGCGCTTGCCCGCGCCCAGGGCTTTTCCACCGATGAGCTCCACGGCTATCTCGACTCCACACTGAAGGAGCTATCATGATTCTCACCATCCTCATGGCCGCCACCACGCTGGCCATTACGTGGATAATGACCACAATCCCGGCGCTGGCGGCACAAGGTGCCCCGCTGGGCGTTCGCGTTCCCCAAAGCCACCTTTCTGATCCGGTTGTGGTCGACGCAATTTCCGGTTTCAAAACCCGGACGTGGATTGTGGGCATCGCCGCGACGGTTATCTCGCTTTTCTACGTTAACCATTCATGGGTGGCGGCCTTGTCTTCCCTGTTGGTCATTATCGGCAGCACGTGGGCCTATCTCTCGCAGCGCCGCCACATCATCGCGGCTAAGAAGGACGGTGGCTGGTTCGACGGGGTAGAAACCGCGGTCAGTGCCCGAGTAGCGGGGCGAGACGCCGACGCTGTGCAGGATATTGATGTACCAACCCCATCTTTTCCCTGGCTCACCATGCTAGGTTCCTTGTTGGTCATCATCGCCGGCGCGCTCATCGTCGCTGCCCACTGGTCCGATATCCCCGATCCCGTTCCGGTGCACTGGGATGATTCTATGGAGCCGGATAGCTGGAGCGACAAGTCCATCGGCAGCGTCTTTTTCATCACATTCATCGGGCTGGGAGTGTGGCTGCTTTTCGCCGGCATCTGCTGGCTTATCCAACGCACCGCGGTTCAGCCACGCTCGGAGCGCTCCATCATGGCACGGCTGCGGAATCAAGCAAACCTTGCAGCCTCCAACGAAGCGATGGGCACCCTGCTGCTTCTCATGTCTCTCGGGCTGTCGTTTATACAGATCACCAGCCCGGTACCCGGCTACCAAGATCTGGCTGGGCTCTCCTTTATCACCATGGTGGTGATGACCATTAGCGGCACCATAGCCATCGTGGCGATGATCCTGCGCGCCCAATCGCAGCTCGAGGAACAGCTGCGCGGGGTGAAATTTCCGGATAGCGACAAAGAATCCCCCGATAATGACGAGCATTATAAGTGGGGGATCCTGTACTACAATCCCGATGACCCAGCGGTGCTGGTGGACAAGCGCCTGGGCGTCGGAGTCTCCTTCAACTACGCCACGTGGCAGGCGAAGGTCTTCCTCGCCGTCATAGCACTCATCATCATCGGGTCGATTGCGCTTCCGTTAATCCTGATTTAACCAATGCGGTCCAGGATGATCTGGCGCTCCTTATCCAGCGGGGCGTCCGTAATCTTAAAGCCCTGCTGCAAAGTCTCGAGGGAACGCTCGAAGCGCTCCGGAGTCTCCGTGTGCAGGGTGAAAAGCTTTTGCCCCTTAGATACCTTCTCACCCTTGACTGCGTGCAATTCGATGCCCGCGGTCGCCTGTACTGGGTCTTCCTTCCGCGCACGGCCCGCGCCCAAGCGCCAGGAGCTTACACCGACGGACAGGGCATCGAGTTCGGTCAGGTAGCCATCGGATTCAGCAATGACATCGTGGGTATGCGTCGCCACAGGAAGCTTGGCGTCTGGGTCGCCGCCCTGCGCCTTAATCATTTGCTTCCACTTGTCCATAGCGCGGCCATCCTTGAGCGCCTTTTCCACGTCGGCATCGTGCACGCCAGCTGCTTCCAGCATCTCGCGCGCAAGTGCAAGGGTCAGCTCGACGACATCGCTTGGCCCGCCGCCGGCCAGGACCTCGACGGATTCTTCAACTTCGAGCGCGTTGCCCACCTTGCGGCCCAAAGGGGTGGACATATCCGTTAGCAGTGCAGTGGTGGCGGTTCCGGCATCATTGCCCAGGTCCACCATGGTCTGTGCCAGCTCGCGGGCTAAGGTCTCATCCTTCATAAAGGCGCCGGAGCCCACTTTGACATCGAGGACCAGCGACGAGGTACCTTCCGCGATCTTCTTCGACATGATGGAGGAAGCAATAAGCGGAATGGCCTCAACGGTGGAGGTGATATCGCGCAGGGCATAGATCTTCTTATCCGCGGGCGCTAGTCCAGAGCCTGCCGCGCAAATGATGCAGCCCGGATCCTCCAGGATTTCCATCAATCGCTCATTGGAAATATCCGCCTGCCAGCCCGGGATGGCTTCCAGCTTGTCCAGGGTGCCACCGGTGTGGCCCAAGCCGCGGCCAGAAAGCTGCGGGACCGCCACGCCAAAGGCGGCAACGAGAGGCGCGAGCGGCAGCGTGATCTTATCGCCAACGCCACCGGTGGAGTGCTTGTCCGCGGTCTTCTTAGACAAAGACTCAAAGCTCATCGTCTCACCGGAGGCAATCATCGCCTTAGTCCACTGCGAGATTTCCTCGCGGTTCATGCCGTTGAGGAAGATCGCCATGTTGAGTGCGGCCATCTGCTCATCGCCCACGACCCCGCGCGTATAGGCATCGATGACCCAGTCGATTTCCTCCGGGCTAAATACCCCCTTGTCGCGCTTGGTACGAATAACATCTACCGCATCGAATTTCTCAGCCATGACGACTCCTCCTGTAATGATTTGGACACCGAAACATACAAGCACATGATGTGATTTACCACACTATATATAGTGGTTGTACACTCCACCACGTCCAATTATTATTCCCTATAGAACAGATGTCAATGAGTATTTTTCTTTTTGTTCTAATAGAGGATTAACCCAATCTCTCTTCACCCGTAGAAAGAAAGTCCATACCGCAATGAACGCCACCCCGGATTCGCCCCCTACCGATGCCGAATTGCTCAGCCTCGCAGAAGAAGCAGCCCACCACGCCTGGGCGCCTTATTCCTCTTTCCCAGTCGGTGCGGCTTTGCTGCTTGCCGATGGCCGCATTGTCACCGGCTCCAATGTCGAAAACGCCTCCAGCCCGCTAGGCATTTGCGCCGAGCGCAATGCCGCCGCCCACATGGTCACCACCGCCGACGTGACGGCTACCGATGGCCACTTGCCCAGCATTCCGCAGATTAAAGCCGTCGCTATTATCGGCTTAAAGTCTGCACCTTGCTACCCTTGTGGCGCCTGCCGCCAGGTCCTGCGGGAGTTTAACTGCGAGCGCGTCATCGTTTCCGTAGATGGAAAGCCCCGTAGCCATGACTTTGCCGAGATCCTCCCCCATTCCTTTGGCCCAGAGTCACTCTAACTAAAAATTCCCTTCAAAGAACGGTCAGAAAATATGGAACGCTTACAAGGATTGCTCGGCATCATTGCCATTCTTGCAGTGATCTACGTCCTGTCGAGCTCGCGTAAAAATATCAAGTGGCGCACCATTGGTGTGGGCCTTGTCCTGCAGGTGGTCTTCTGTTTCTTAGTCCTCGCGTGGGATCCTGGATTCAAAGCCCTCAAGGGCGTCGCCAATGGGCTGACTAAGCTCACGGAATTTACCAACGAGGGCACCCAATTCGTCTTCGGCGGACTCTTCGGTGATGACTTCGTCTTCGCCCTCAACGTGCTACCCGTGATCATCTTCTTGGGCGCCATCATCGCTGCCCTGTACTACCTCCGGGTTATCCAGTACTTCGTGGAATACGTCGGATCCGCCATCAAGTGGCTCATGGGTACCTCCAAAGTGGAATCGGTCTGGGCCACCACCGTCATCTTCCTCGGGCAATCCGAGGCCCCACTGGTGATTAAGCCCTACCTGCCCAAGCTCACCCGTTCCGAGCTCTATACCTGTATGGTCGGTGGCTTTGCCTCCGTGGCCGGATCCACGTTGATCGGCTACTCCCTCTTGGGCGCGCCCCTGGAGTACTTGCTCGCCGCATCGCTCATGAATGCGCCGGGCTCCCTGCTCGTCGCCAAGGGCCTCATGCCAGAGACGGAAGAGACGAACCTCGACGCCACCGTAAAAGACGTCCGCGATACCGAATCCAAAAACATCATCGACGCCATCAGTAGCGGTGCCATGGCCGGCGGTAAGATCGCCATCTCGGTTGCTTGCTTGCTCATCGCCTTCATCGCGACGATTGTGATGCTCTCTGCCATCCTCGGCGGCATCGGTTCTCTCTTCGGCCAAGATAACTGGTCGCTCGAAGGCCTCTTCGGCATCATCTTCGCCCCCGTGGCTTGGCTTATCGGTACGCCGTGGAACGAGGCCCTCGAGGTGGGTAACTTCATCGGCCAAAAGACCATCCTCAACGAGTTCGTTGGCTACACCGCTTTTGGTGAAAGCGTCGATGAGCTCAGCGATAAGGCCATCTTGATCTCCTCCTTCGCCCTCGCTGGCTTTGCCAACCTGTCCTCCATTGGTATTCAGATTGGCTCTATCGGCGGCCTCATTCCGGAGCGCCGCGGTGAAGTGGCCAAGCTTGGCCCACGCGCGCTCTTCGGCGGCTTCCTTACTAATATGCTCAACGCCGCCATCGTCGGCGTCATCGTGGCGCCAATGGTTCTCTAGCCTGGCGCGCTACCCTTCAAACGTAGAAATCCCCTCCTAGCTGGAAATTCTGAACTGGCCCCCGAAAGTTGGACTGGTTTAATTCTAGGCGATGAGGGGTTCAAGGGTCTGATTCCGATATTGCATC